>JALVFB010000136.1 GCA_027030295.1 Hyphomicrobiales bacterium | reverse complement strand
TGGCAAATACGTCGATCTCGGATACAAGTTCAACCGTTTTTACGGCGGGGAATGGGTCGGTTACATCGACTCGAAAAGATATCTGAAGCTGAATGACGAACAGCTGAAGATATTGCTGACGCTGGGGGGATTGCGCAAGCTGCCTCCCGTGCCGGAAAAACCGGGCTTTTTCGGAAGTGGAAGTGGCAGAGGCAAAGACGATGACAAAGGAAAGAGCAGCAACGCTGAAAATGGCGGCGGCGCTCTCAAATACTCTTTCCTTGCATTGTTCAGCGTTCCGCTCTTCTTCCTGCTGGGCATTGTCATGTTCTTTCGTGTCATGCGCAACTTGCTCGGCGGCTTCGTTTCCGGAACCACGAGGACGGCCATCGAGGTTGGCAAATCAGTGAATTCCCGCATCTTGCAGAAAGGCGATGAACCGACACTGGACCTGGAAGCCATCGAGCGCAAGATAATCCGGATGGCAAACGAGAAAAAAGCCGCGCCCCAGGCCATGGCGTCGCATGCGTTCAACACCGTGCCTTCTGGCGGCGCGGCACGCCGCGCGTCAGGTTCCGCCAGCGGAAGACCCGCCTTTGGCCGGGCATCCGCCTCCCGCCGTCCCGTCTTCGGCAAACGTGGAAGATGACCCGGACCATGCGTGGCGAGCGCCATTTCCATCCGTGGACGTCATGCCAAGCTGCGCAAGGATTGACCGGTGAAACCGCCCCGCGCCCTCAGGCCCTTGTTTTTCATGATTTGGGGGGGTGGGGGCGCGAGGCGGTGGATGGTTCGTTATGCAGCCTGGTATCAGACCAGCCGTGCTTTCCTGAGGTTGTGATAGGCGGCGATCACTTCGCGCAAGCGCGCCTCGCGGGCGCGGTCGCCGCCGTTGGCGTCCGGATGCAGCTCCTTCACCAGCTTCTTGTAGCGCGCCTTGATCAGCGCCGCCTCGGCATCTTCCGGCAGCCCCAGCGCCTCCAGCGCCGCCACCACCGCCGGCGGCAGCTTGCGCCGGGGGCGGGCCCCCTCGCGCCGGACGGAACCGAACACACCATGGGGATCGCGCCAGCCGGCGCCGAGCCCCGCCGTCTGTCGCCAGGCCCCGCCATTGGCGTGCGCGCGTGGGTTCATCTTCCAGGTGGGGCGATGGCCGGTGACGTTGCGCTCCAGCCATTCGCGCAGCTCCTCGTCGGCCATGCCGGAAAAATAGTTGTAGCTCTTGTTGTAGCGACGCACGTGCTCGCGGCAGAACAGGAAATATTCGCCTTCCCGGTCGCGCCCCTTCGGCGCCGGGTGCTCGGCCGCTTCATCGCAGCCCGGCCAGTCGCAACGCGGCCGCGATTCGCGCGCGCGCGCGGCCTCGTCCGGGCGGATGCGCAGGCCTTCCAGATATTTGGAATTGAGCTTCATCGCCAATCACCCCAGCGGCAAGCATCTATCACGATTCGGGCCTCGGAGAAACCGCGGCGTCATTCATCTTGCGGCAAGACGTTAACATTTTGCTCAACATTGCACGGCTAGGCTTGCGCACAGGCAACGCTTTCATCCGGAGGCCAGGTCATGTCCCTTTCCCTATCCGCCAATGCGCCGGAAAACATCACCCCGGCCCACACCACCGAGGCATCCACGCGCGGCCTGAGCGCCCTGCTCATCGGCGGCGCGATATTCATCATTGCCATGTGGTGGGCGGTGATGCAGCTTTCCACCACGCTGGCCCGCATCCATGTGGATCAACGCATGGGCGACGTGGCCGCCAAGGCCGAAAGGGTGCTGCGCGAATCGCACGGGCTGACGCCGCAAACCATGCTGGCGCTTTCCCATCTGGCCCGCTTTCGCGACATCGCCCGCATGGAGCTGCGCGATGCCAACGGCGCGCTGCTCTGGCGCAATTATCAAACCGTCTCGCGGGTGCGCCACACCCCGCCGGCCAGCGGCCAGACCCTGCTGGAAAAACGCAACATCGACGGCATGCTGCGCGACTGGGCGCGCCATCACGCGCTGCTCTCCGTCGGCGAGAAACGGCTGCACCTGCTGCTGGAGGCCGACATGACGCCCATCCTCGCTTCTTATCAACGGGTGGCGCTGCTGGTGGCGAAAGCCTTCACCACCGTCCAGCTGGCCGCCATCCTGCTGATGGGATGGCTGTTGATGCGCCGCCAGCGGCTGGAGGTGCGACGGGGCGCGGGCGAAGACTGGCGCGAGGAGGTGGAAACCCTGCAGGCTGGCAATGCCCGGCTGTTGCGGCGCGTGGCGCATATCGCGGCAAGTGGCCGGACGGAAGCGGATGATGGCGAATCCGCCGCCAACAAGACGGAAAAGCGCCGCCACGCTTGACAGTTGCCACGACCGCAGGCAGGCATTTCATGGCCCGGCGCCCCTGCCGGGCCTGATGTGCGTGATCCGGGAGCAAGCAGTTCATGGAGCGCCGGCGCAAGATCCTGATGATCCTGCACAAGCCCACGTCCTCGCCGGGCCGTATCGGGCTATGGCTGCGCCAACGCGGGCTGGCGCTGGATCTGCGGTATCCCGTGCTGGGCGATGCGCTGCCGGAAACGCTGGAAGAACACGCCGGCGTCGTCGTCTTCGGCGGACCGGGATCGGTGAACGACGACTGCCCCCATTATCGCGCCGTGCTCGACTGGCTGGAGGTGCCGCTGCGCGAGCGCAAGCCCTACATCGGCATCTGTCTGGGCGGACAGATGCTGGCCAAGGTATTGGGCGCGCGGGTGGCGCCGCACCCGCAAGGCGTCTGGGAAGTGGGGTATTATCCGGTGCGCCCCACCGAGGCCGGACGCCGGCTGTGGGATTGCTGGCCCGAGATGGTCTATCAGTGGCATTCGGAAGGCTTCGAGGTGCCGGCCGACGCCGAACTGCTGCTGGAAGGGCTGGGTCGGTTTCCCAATCAGGCATTTCTCTATGGGGGCCACGCCTTCGGCCTGCAATTCCACCCGGAAGTCACCACCGCCATGCTGCACAACTGGACGGTGCGCGCCGCCGACAAGCTGACCATGCCCGGCGCCCGCCCGCGCCGCACCCATTTCGAGGAGCGGCTGATTTACGACCCCGCGGTGGCCTGCTGGCTGGACACCTTCCTGAACGACTGGCTGCTGCTGGGCCAGTCCGCCGCCCTGCCCCGGCGCAAGGCGGGCTGAATGTTGCCGAAGGTGCGTATTGACTGACCGGTGTGAACCGCCCCACGCCTCCACCCAGCCACCTGGCGTTCACAATACCGGATGATCGGGTGGGGAGGTGGAGCGATGAGCGGTCGCGCTTCGGCGCGAAAATCACTCCACCCCCTGCATGGAAAGAAAATGCGCCGTGGCCGTGTCCATGGTCGAAACGTGGCTCGTGAGCCAGGGAAGA
>JALVFB010000135.1 GCA_027030295.1 Hyphomicrobiales bacterium | reverse complement strand
ATACAAATTGATGTTCTGTCAACGGAAAGCATGAGAGCGTCACGCCATCTTGTTCATTCGGCGGCGGAGCGGTTGGCGCGCCGCTCGTCTTCCGGCGCCTTTTCCGATGCTTCCTCTTCCGTCGGTTCCGGCGAAGCATCTTCCACCGCCGCCTTTTCCGCCGCGCCATCGGGCGTCCCGGCAGATGTGGCGGCGTCCTCCCTGCGCACCGCGCCGGCGACGTCTTCCGGCAGGGGCGGGGCCACGGCGTCGTTGAACAGGATGTGGCTGAGCGCCGCCAGGCGACCGGCCAGTGGCGCAATGCGCCGAGCCTCGGTCATGCATCGCGAAATCTCCGCCACGTCCAGCTCCTGCGCCAGCAGATAGCCCTGCGCCATGTCGCAGCCCAGCCCTTCCAGCACCTGCAACTGCCAGTCCTCCTCCACGCCTTCGCCGATAACCCGCATGGACAGGCCATGCGCCAGCTCGATGATGGCGGCAATCACGCTGCGACTGGCCGGATCGTCGTGGGCCAGGAAGCTGCGATCGATCTTCAGCGCCTCGAAGGGCAGCGCCCGCAGCCGTGACAGCGACGAATAGCCGGTGCCGAAATCATCACACACGATGCCCACGCCCAGCTCGCGCAGCCGTTGCAGGGTGGTGCGGGTGGCGGCCGGATCCTTCAGCAGCAACGTTTCCGTCACCTCCAGTTTCAGCCCCGCGGCATCGGCGTTTTCGCGCGCCAGCAGCTCGCTCACCTCCTCGGCCAGGGTTTCGTCCAGCAGGTCGGTGGAAGCGATGTTCACCGCCACGTGGAAGGGATGCTCGGTGCGGAAGGTGCGCTGCCACACGCCCAGTTGGCGCACCACCTCCCGCAGCACGAAATGCCCCAGTTCGCGCACCATGCCGATTTCCTCGGCCAGGCCAATGAATGCCTCCGGACCGACGATGCCGCGCTCCGGATGACGCCAGCGCAACAGCGCCTCGAATCCGGCCAGCATGTGGCTGCCCAGCCACATGATGGGCTGGTAATGCACCTCCAGCTCGCCCGTTTTCAGCGCCCGGCGCAACTCCTGCTCCAGCTTCGCCAGACGGGCGTGTTCGCCGTGCATGTCAGGCGTGTAGAAGGCCTCGTTGCCGGGGCCGGAACGGCGCGCCTCGAACATGGCGATTTCGGCCGCGCGCACCGCCTCGCGGGCGGACAGGGCCATGGCCGCCACCAGATCGACGACGCCGATGGAAACGCTGATGGTCGCTTCTTCGCCATCCAGGTCGAACGGTTCGTTCAGCATCTCGTGGATGCGGCGCACGAAGGCCAGCGAGGTGCCATGGCGCTCCGCGTCGATGATCAGCGCGAACTGATCGCCCGGCAGGCGGGCCAGGGTTTCGCCTTCCATGAGCATGGATTGCAGCCGCCGGGCCAGCTCGACGATGAGCAGATCGCCGGCGGCGATGCCCAGCGCGTCGATGATGGCGCGGAAGCGGTCGATGTCCATGATGATGAGGCAGGGCGAGCCTTCGCCGCGGCGGGCGCGGGCCAGCGCCGTCTCCAGCCTGTCGATGAGCAGCAGCTGTCCCGGCAGGCCGGTGAGCGGATCGTGCAGCGAATCGGAACCGGCCGCCTGCAGGGCCCCGGCCGCGGCATCCGTCGGCAGGGGCGCGGCCACATGCTCGTCCACCTCCATCAGCAGCCCGGCGATGACGCGCGGTGCGTCCTTCTCCGGCTGCAGGGCGCGGGCCTGCAGGCGAAAGGCGCGCCACGCCCCTTCGGCGTCGGCCAGCCGCATGGTCAGGGCGATGGGTTCGTCCAGGGTGGCGGCGCGCAACGCGGCCTCCAGCAGCGGCCGATCCTGCGGGTGCGCCAGGGTAACGAAGCCGTCCATGGTCTCGAACACTTCCGGCGGCAGGTGCAACCGCCGCGCCAGCGCCATCGGCACATGCAGGCGGGCGGTGCTCGGTTCATAACGGAAAGGTATGGCGTCGGCTCCGGCCAGCGCCAGCGACGTGCCCGCAGGCGCCGAGGGCGCGGTGACGGAGGCCATGGCGGTCAGGGTCAGCAGGAAGGTCAGCAGGGCGATGCCGGCGGCGGTGGCGAGCACCGCGCCCGCCGAGCTTGTGGACAACAGATTGAAGGTGAACAACAGCGCCACCACGCCCCAGACGAGCAGGCCGGCCAGCACCAGATGGCCCAGCCAGTGGCGTTGTCCGGATGTGCCCGGCCACAGCAGGGCGCCATAGCCCACCAGCGCCAGCAACAGGATGGCCAGGCGCGGCAGCGGCAACAGGCTGGCGGGAAACACCGGCGAGAGCAGCACGACCGACAGGCCGAACCCGGCCAGCACCATCAGGACGAAGCGCATGGCGCGGCTTTCCGGCGCGCCCAGCCACGCCACCAGCCACCAGCCGGCGCCAAAGGCCATGAGCGTCTCGGCCAGCGCCGCCAGCCGGAAGGACATGGGCAGCGACAGGGGCGCCACCGGCAGCACCATCAGCCCGCCCGGCCAGGCCATGACGAACAGGGCCGCACCGAGGCTGAACAGGACGGCGCCGATCAACTGATGACTGAAGCGGCGGGTGAGAGAAGCCAGCGACACCAGCAGCAGCGCCAGCACGATGCCGGCCAGCATCCCGGTGATGAGAAAGTGCGGCACCACATTGACGATCGTCGGCGGCGTGGTTCCTCCCGTGGCGGGCGCGTCGGCAACCGCAGGTTCCGCCGCGGTGTCCTTTTCCACGCCGGCCGTCGTTGGTTCCGGCGGCGGTGGCAGGGGCAGGGGGTCCGCCGGTTTCGTGGCCGGTTTCGCGGGCGCCGGCGCGGGCGCGCTTTCGGCCTGCGCGGCGTCCGGTTTCGCCTGGGGGGCGGCCGGCTTTCGCGCCGCCTCGCCGCCGGGCGCATCGCCCATGGCCGGTTGCAGGCTGAACGGCAGCTTGTCGTTCTCGGCGGGCCGGCCGGCGGCGCCGGAAGACGCATTCATACCCTCGGCATCGGTTTCATCCGGCTCCGGCAACGGCAGCGGCCCGGACTCGCCGGTTCCCGATGATCCGGACTGTGGCCCCATGGCCGGCGTCAGATCGATGGGAAGC
>JALVFB010000134.1 GCA_027030295.1 Hyphomicrobiales bacterium | reverse complement strand
CGGCGGTTCCTGGGCGCCGGCCGGGGTGATCGGAAGCAACAGCCACAGTGCCAGCCACAGGCCCGCCACCAGCATCATCAGCGCCTGCCAACGCGGCGCAGGGAGTTCATTGCCCTGTATCCGAAACACGAACCACTTGCCCCACCGGGAATGGCGCCAGCGCATCCTGGATCTTGCCCGGTGTTCTTCTGTTACCCCCAGACTCATGGCCTCATCATACCGACGGATGCATCGGACGCCAGCCCCCGAGGTGCGCTTTTTACACAATCAGGTGGAAAATTTTCCGGTAACACTCGTCGTTCAGCCCGCCGTGCCGCCGACGGTGAGCGCGTCCAGCCGCACCGTGGGCTGGCCGACGCCCACGGGCACGCCCTGACCGGCCTTGCCGCAGGTGCCGATGCCATCATCCAGCTTCAGGTCGTTGCCGACCATGCGCACGCGGTTGAGCGCGTCCTTGCCGTTGCCGATGATCGTGGCGTCCTTCACCGGCGCGGTGACCTTGCCGTTTTCTATGAGATAGGCCTCGGTGCAGGTGAAGACGAAATTGCCCGAGGTGATGTCCACCTGCCCGCCGCCGAAGGAGACGGCATAAAGCCCCTTCTTCACCGAGCGGATGATCTCCTCCGGGTCGTGCGGGCCGGCCTGCATGAAGGTGTTGGTCATGCGCGGCAAAGGCGCGTGGGCGTGGGATTCGCGCCGGCCGTTGCCGGTGGGGGCCATGCCCATGAGCCGCGCGTTCATCCTGTCCTGCATGTAGCCCTTCAACACGCCGTCCTCGATGAGCACGGTGGGGCCGGTGGGCGTGCCCTCGTCGTCGATGGTCAGCGAGCCGCGCCGCCCCGGAATGGAGCCATCGTCGATGACGGTGACGCCCGGCGCCGCCACCCGCTGGCCGATCAGCCCGGCGAAGGCGGACGTGCCCTTGCGGTTGAAATCGCCTTCCAGCCCATGCCCCACGGCCTCATGCAGCAGAATGCCCGGCCAGCCGGGGCCGAGCACCACGTCCATCTCGCCCGCCGGCGCCGGAATCGCCTCCAGCGACACCAGCGACTGGCGCAGCGCCTCCTCCACCGCCGCCTTCCAGCGCTCTTCCACCAGATAGCCCGCCGGATGCTCGCGCCCGCCGTAGCCATGAAAGCCATTGCCGCGCCTCTCGCCGTCTTCGGTGATGATGGAAACGTCGAAGCGCACCAGCGGGCGAAAGTCCGTGCGCACCTCCCCGTCCGCGCAGACGATGGCCACCGCCTGCCAGGAAGAGTGAAAGGCCACGGACACCTGCCGCACCTTGTCATCGAGCGAGCGGGCGAAGGCGTCCACCGCCTCCAGCAGCCTCACCTTTTCGGCGAAGGGGATCTGGCCGGTGGGATCGTCCGCCGGGTAGAGCGCGTGATTGGTGCCGCGCGGCGCTTGCGCCAGCGCGCCCTCGTATCCGGAACGCACCGCGCGCACCGTTTCCGCCGCGCGTTTCAGCGCCGCCTCGCTCACTTCCGAGGAATGGGCGAAGCCGGTGCGTTCCTCCGCCACCGCGCGCAGGCCGAAACCGGCGCGTTCGTCGAAAGAGGCGGACTTCAGCCGGCCGTCGTCCCAGCGCAGCGATTCGGAACGCGACAGTTCCAGGAACAGCTCGCCGTCGTCACAGCCCGCGAGCGCTTTCGCCGTGATGCGCGCCGCCGCCTCGCGATCCAGCCCCGTGGCGTCGAAAATCAGTCGCGGATCGTGATTGTTGCTCATGATCGCTCCAGAGGATGAATTTGCCGGCGTTTCGCAATATGGCCACAAGTGCATGGTAACACAATGGCCATTCCGGGCGGTGGGTGGTCCTTTATGTATCTTGGTATGATTCGGGAGCTGGATGATGAAGCGCCTTGCCATTTTGCTGGCGACGGTCGTCATGGCGGTGGGCGGCAATGCGGCGCTGGCCGGCAAACTGGTCAATGCCGGCAAGCGCATGATCGCCTGCACGCAGGAATATGCGCCGGTGTGCGCCGCGCGCGTCGCGCCTTGTCTGATTCCCCCGTGCCCGAAAACATACCGGACCTTTTCCAACGCCTGCTTTGCCAGGGCGGCGGGTTGGGGCGTGGCGCACGCCGGCGCCTGCCGCGGCAACGAAGGGCGCCGGGTGCCCACATCCGGCTGTGGCGGCAAGCAGGAAGACCCGGCCGGGGATGCCGGCTGCAAGGCCTGGACGGATGGCTGCAACATCTGCCAGCGGACGAAGCCGGGCGGCGAGGCCATGTGCTCGGATATTTCCTGCGCCAAGCGGGGCAGGCCGATGTGCCTGAAGCGGTTCTGATACCAATCTGCGCAAAGGTTGACCGGTGAAACCGACCCGCGCCCCTCAGGCCCTTGTTTTTCATAATTTGGGGGTTGGGTGGGGGCGCGGGGCGGTGGGTGGTTCTTTATGTATCTTGGTATGAGTGGTTCATGCGACTTGGTATGATCCCGCAGGCTCAGGGCAACGCCGCCATCTTCTTCATGGCGTCGGAAAAGCCCTTCAGGCTGAATTCCAGCGGCAGCCCCACCCCCGGCGCGGCATAGACGATGAACTTCGCCTTCTTGCCTTTCTTCAGTTTGGCCAGCGTTTCCTTGCGCGCCTGATTGGTGCTTTCGCAGAACACCGGGTTGCAACGGGTGAACGGCGCGCGGGCCACCGGCTTGCCGTCCACTTCCATGGCGATGCCGGTGGGCAGGAACACGCCGGTGGGCGCGCGCAGGGTGATCATGTGGCCGGCCGGTTTGCCCTTCGGCCCCTTGGCCTTCAGGATGATGACCGAGATGAACACCCCCTTGCGCTTGGGGTCGGTCTTGGTGCCGGAGACATAGCATGTCTTCACGATTTTCGGCTTGTTGTCCTTGCCCGGCACCGGCACTTTCTCGCACACGACACGCCAGTCGCCATATTCTCCCACGACATCCGGCTTGGGCATGTTCGCCGCCATTCGGCGGGGAGGCTTGCGGCGCGGGCCGAAGGGCGTGACCGGCGCGGGCGCCTGATCGAGCACCTTGCCCTTGCCCGCCGGCTGCGCCTGTTGCGCCGCGGCCGGCATGGCGGATGCGGCCATCAGCGCGACCAGAGCAATTCCACCCGCCATCACCGTCCGGCCCGTTTTCTGCGCCGTCATTACCAGATCCTTGCGCATGGTGTCCTTCACTCCATCAATTCGCGAAACCAGAAACCCACCGCCAGGTGGCGAGCCACGAAGCCCCCGAATCACCCGCCGCCGCTCCCTGTTTAGCCCATGAGCCGACCGGGGCAAAGCCAGCCCGGCCGACCCGCGCCTGCTGCTTGCCCGGCAATTGCGGCCAAATACTGGCGAGGGCCTTGACAGGCCGGCGCCCCTGGGCACAAACACCCCCCATGCCTGCCAACGATACAACAACCGGACAAGCACCGGCGGCGCATGTGGCGCCCTTCACCCACGGCTCCATCAGCCGGCATCTGATCGTGAACACGCTGATGGGCGCCATCGGCCTGATGGCGCTGTTCCTGGTGGATTTCGCCGACCTGTGGTTCGTCTCGCAACTGCACGACGTCGACGCCACCGCCGGACTGGGCCTGGCCGGGGCGGTGGGTTTCTTTCACCTTTCGCTGGCGCTGGGGCTGGCGATTGCCACCGGCGCGCGGGTGGCCATTCACAGCGGCCGGCGCGAGCCGCGGCGCGCCCGCAGCATCGCCGCCACGGCGCTGGGCATCGGCATGGGCATGGGCGTGGCCTTTCTCGTCATCGTCTGGCTGGGAGCGGAGATCATCCTGGCCATGATGGGCGGGCATGGGCGCACGCAAGAGTTGGGCGCCACATACTTGCGCATCGTCGGCGCGGGCTTTCCGTTGCAGGCGGGCACGCTGGTGGTCAGCCTGGCGCTGCGCGGCCATGGCATGCCGGGCAAGTCGATGACCCTGACGCTGACCTCGGCCGTCGTCAATGCCATTCTCGATCCCATCTTCATCTTCGGGTTTCACATGGGCCTGGCCGGCGCCGGCGTGGCGACGCTGACCGCCTTCGTCGCCTCGTTCGTGATGGGCCTGTTTCAGTTGCGGCATCATTATTCGCGCCTGTTCGGCGCGGCGGGCAGGGCGTGGAGCGCGCTGTTCCGGCCGGATGACCGCCGCGCCGACGTGAAGGCGCTGTTGCCGATGGCCATTCCCATCACGCTGGCGCATCTCGCCACTCCGGTCATGACCGGCTACATGCTGGCCGTCGCGGCGCGCTTCGGGCCTGACGTGGCGGCGGCCATGACCGTGGTGAACCGGGTGGCGGTGGTGGCCTTCGGCGTCACCTTCTCGCTTTCCGGCGCGGTGGGGCCGATCATCGGGCAGAACTTCGGCGCGCGGCTGATGACGCGGGTGCGCCACGCCTATGAAGCCGGGTTGCTCTTTGCCGGCGGCTATACGCTCGTCGGCTGGCTGGTGCTGGCGCTGCTCGCGGACCGGCTGCCGGAAGCCTTCGGGCTGTCCGGCCAGGCGGCCGACTTCGTGGAACTGTTCTGCCGCATCACCGCGGCGGCGTGGGTCTTCACCGGCGGGCAGTTCGTGGCCCAGGCGGCCTTCAACAACCTGGAAAACTCGCGCCTGTCCATGACCTACAACTGGGGCCGGGCCATTTTCGGCACCATTCTGCCGGTGGAAATCGCCATTCGGGTGATGGACCCGCCGGCCTTCGGCATCCTCTGGGGCGCGGCCATCGGCTGGGCGCTGATGGGCCTGCTGGCGACATTGCATGCATGGAGCATCATCCGCCGGCTGGAGCGGCGGGTGGCGGCGCAACAGGCGGCCTGAACCCGGCGCGCTTCAGCTCCTGTCGCCGGCGGCTTTCGGCTGCTTCTTGCCCTCGGCCCGCCTGATGGCCTCCAGAATGCCCTTCGCCATGCGCTCCGGCGGTGTGCCATAGGCGAAGTGGCGGATGTATTTGCCATTCTTGTCCAGCAGGTAGGTCACGGCGGTGTGATCCATCGAATAGCTCTCGCCGCTCTCGTCCGGCACCTTGCGATAGAAGGCGCGCCAATTCTTCGCCATCTTGCGGATCTGTTCCGGCGTGCCGGTCAACCCGATGAATTCGGGGCCGAAGTTGGCCATGTAGTCCTTCAACACTTCGGGTGTGTCGCGCTCGGGATCGACGCTGACCATGACCACGCGGAACTGCTTGCGCAGATCCCCCAGCTTGTTCAGCGTCTCGCCGATAATGGTCAGCTCCGTGGGGCAGATGTCCGGGCAGAAGGTGTAGCCGAAATAGAGCAGCGTGTATTTGCCTTTCAGATCGTCCTGCGTGAACTTGCGGCCATGCATGTCCACCAGCTCGAACGGCCCGCCCAGTTGCGCCACCTGCTGTTGCTGGCGTTGCGCCATCTGGCCGCTGAAAAACAGCACGCCGCCCAGCAGCGCCAGCCCGGCCGCCATCATGATCCAGAAGCCGCGGCCCAGGCCGTTTTTGCCTTTCGTTTTCGTGTTCATCGCCATTCTCCCCGGCGCCATGCTCCGTTTCCTGGGCCAGCATACCGCACCCGTCGTTCGCTGTGTATGAAAAAATGGCGCACCGATGGGTGAAAGCGCGCTGCACAGCCCCCGGCCCATATGCTACATCCTTCTGAGGGGACGGCACAAAGCACCACCGGCAGGGAAGGCCGACTGCGATGAACGCGCCCGAGCCAAATGGCGAAACCACCATGCGCACCCACGCGGGCCTCAGGGTGCAGACGCTGGTGCGCCTTCGCTGGCTGGCCATTCTGGGGCAGTTGGTGGCGCTGCTGGTGGTGCACTATTCACTGGGCTTCGTCCTGCCGTTCTGGCCGGCGCTGTTTCTGGTGCTGCTGTCGGTGTGGCTGAACATCGTGCTGCTGCTGCGCTTTCCGGCCGGCGCCCGGCTGAGCGAAAACGCCGCCACCGGGGTGCTGGCCTTCGACATCGTGCAGCTGGCGCTGCTGCTCTATCTCACCGGCGGTCTGGCCAATCCGTTCGCGCTGCTGTTTCTGGCGCCGGTGACCGTTTCGGCCACGGTGCTTTCCACCCGCCGCACGCTGCTGCTGGGGCTGCTGACGCTGGCGCTGGCCAGCCTGCTGGTGGTGTTTCACCTGCCGTTGCCCTGGTATCCGGACAGCCCGCTGCATCTGCCGCGGCTGTTCATTTTCGGCATGTGGATGGCGCTGGTTTCCGGCATCGGCTTCACGGGATTGTATGTCCACCGCATCGCCTGCGAGGCGCGGCAGATGGAGGCGGCGCTGGCGGCCACCGAGCTGGCGCTGGCGCGCCAGCAACAGCTTTACGCGCTGGACGGTCTGGCGGCGGCGGCGGCGCACGAGCTGAGCACGCCGCTGGCCACCATCGCCGTGGTGTCGCAGGAGCTGCGGCGCAGTTGCCTGCAGGAATGCGCGCCGGCCGACGATGAGGAAAGGGCGCTGGTGTGCGAGGATCTGGAGCTGATTGCCGAACAGGCGGCGCGCTGCCGCGAGATCCTGGCGCGGCTGGCCGACCATCGTTCCGGGCGGCGGGATGAAATGCTGGCGCAGGTGAAGATCAGCGCCCTGCTGGAAGAGATCGTCGATCCGCTGCGCGGGCCGGACCTGGCCATTCGGCTGGATGTGGGGGCGGAGGGCGGCGGCGGCGAGCACGAACCGGTCGTGCGCCGCGATCCCGGCTTGCTCTACGGGTTGAGCAACATCATCGAGAATGCCTGCGATTTCGCTGCGGAGGAGGTGCGCATCACCGCCCGTTGGGACGAGGAGCGCATTTCACTGACCATCATTGACGACGGCCCCGGTTTCGCGGAAGAGATCATCAGCCGCCTGGGCGAACCCTATGTGACCACCCGTGGGCATCGATTGCACACGCTGGTGGATTCCGAGGAGGAAGAGCCAGGCTCCGGCATGGGGCTTGGCTTTTTCATCGCCAAGACGCTGCTGGAGCGCACCCGCGCCACCATCAGCATCGCCAACCGCCCGGCGCCGCACCACGGCGCCATCGTGCGCATCGACTGGCCGCGCGGGGCCATCGAGGCGGTCAACAAGCGGCTGGCCGCCGGCGGCATGGTGCGCACCAGCATCCGCGGCCGTGCGAAAGCGGCGCAGAACGGAGAAAAATCCCATGAACGGACATGAGGGCGCACGGCCGCCCGCCGGCAAGCGCGAGGCGGTGGCCCGCGTGCGCATCGCGTTGGCCGGCGCGGAAGAGGCCACGACGCTTGCGGCGGTGCACCGCGCCGCGTTCGGCGACAAGGGCTGGAGCGCGGCGGCTGTTCGCAGGATGCTCGCCATCGAGGGCACGGAGGCGCTGCTGGCGCGCTGCGACGACACGTCCGCCTGCGGCATGATCATCACCCGCCTGATGTGGGAGGATGGCGAAATTCTCACCCTGGGCGTGCGGCCGGAATACCGGCGGCTGGGCATTGGCGGTCGGCTGTTCGCCAGCGCCGTGAACGGCATGGTGATGCAGGGGGCGAACCGGGTGTTTCTGGAGGTGGCGGAAACCAATGCCGCGGCCATCGCGCTGTATGAGGCGGCGGGCTTCGAGGTGATGGGGCGCCGTCCAGGCTACTATCTGGAGGAAGATGGCCGACGGGTGAACGCGCTGATGATGGTGCGCGTGTTCGGCCAGGGGTGCGGGGGGTAGGGGCGTTGGAGAAAAGGCCCGCGCCCTCTCCCGATTCCGTATCCCGGGGAGAAGGCGCGGCATGCATGCTCATTCACTGCCTTGCAGGATCGGCACCAGAGCCATGATGGACTGCAAAAGCTGCGGGTTTTTCCAGTTGCGCGCGCCATAGGCGATGAAGGCCAGCGTGCCATCCGGGTTCAGGATAAAGGTCACCGGCAGGTGCGACACGCCCCAGGCCTTGGCCACGTTCTCGTTTTCGTCATGCAGCACCGGCAGGGTGATGCCGTTTTTCTGCATGAAGGCGCGCACCTTGGCCGCGTCGCCGCCGATATGCACCGCCAGCAGGGCCACATCCAGCCCCTTGAGCTTGTCCCAGAACGCCTTCATGGTCGGCAGCTCGGCCCGGCACGGCGGGCAGGCGATGGACCAGAAGTTCACCACCACCACCTTCCCCCGCAGGCTGGACAGGCGCACCGGCTTGCCGGTCATCACGTCTTTCAGGGTGAAATCCAGTGGCGCGGGCTTGTGCCCCAGCGGGGTGAGCAGAGTGCCTTCCGCCATGCCGGCATTCGCGGGGCGCATCACGCTCAGGGCCATCACCGCCACCGCGAGCAGCAGCATGGCGCCATGGCGGGCGAGAGCGAAAATCCTGTTGGCTGTCATGGTTCCGATCCTTTCCTCTTTCCCGGAGTTCTCTCGAATGGGAATCCTCAATCGGATTCGCGCATATGATAACATTCTCATATAACCAGTATTTGATATATGTCATTTTGAATATGTTTTTTTCAGCTCCCGCAGGCGCACGCGCCGCTGGCGCACGCCCTCTGCCCGGCGCCATGCGGGACGGAGGGGGCTTGCGGGTTCAGGAAGGGGTCCGGCCCGCCGGCGGCCCAGGCCAGCAACTGCGCATGATGCAGCACCGGCAGGGCGGCTTCCGCCGCCAGGTGCCGGATGCAGCCGAAATTGGCGCTGACGATGGCATCCACGCCGGGTTGTTGCAGATGGCCGAGTTTGCGCGCGCGCAAGCGTTCGGCCACGTCCGGCTCCAGCACCGCATTGGCGCCGCCCGCACCGCAGCACAGGTGCGCCTCCGCCGGCGTGAGCACCTGAAAGCCCGCCCTTTCCAGCAACCGCCGCGGCAGGTCGGCGATGCGCAGGTGGTGGGTCAGCGAACAGGGCGCATGCCACATCAGCATCACGTTTTTCGGCGCCCGCCAGGGCAGGTCGTCGGCCAGCGGCGCCAGCAGTTCGGAAAGTTCGAAGGCGT
>JALVFB010000133.1 GCA_027030295.1 Hyphomicrobiales bacterium | reverse complement strand
GTTGAGGATGTCGTCTTCCGTCGGGTGACGGGCCAGCCAGCCCTCGTCGAAGCCCCACAGGCGGGCATAGGCGGCGTTGTGGAACACCAGCCGGCGCTCGGCGTCGAAGATGGCGATGGCGGTGCCGAGCTGGTCGAAAATGCGCCCCTGCGCGGTCTTGCGCTGTTGCAGCTCCTCGCGCAACGCCTCGCGCTCGCTGACCTCGTGCGCCCAGTGCACCAGACCGGCCTCGAAGGCGCGCTGCCAGATCTCGAAATGACGCCGTTCGTCGCCCAGCACGGTGCTGGCCAGAAAACGCTGCCAGGAGCGCACTTCCGGCAGAATGGTGGCGGCGGCCAGCTCGTCGCGGCCGATGAGGCTGATGTCTTCGGCCTTCGCCGCGTCCAGCGACGCCGCGCCGGTGAGCTCCAGCCAGGCCTCGTTGGCCCACTGCAGGCGGCCGTCGCGGTCGGTGATCCACACCGGCTCCGGCGCCTTGGCCAGCAAATGGGTGATGCGCCGGGCATGATCCTTCAGCTGGCGGATGTCGTGGGACTGTTCCAGCGCCTCCAGGCGCTCGCCGAACAGCGGCCGGAAACGCAACGCCAGCAGGCGGCCGGCCACCCGGCCATCGGCCTCGATGAGTTCGCCGCCGCGGGTGCGCAGCGAGATGTTGAACGGTTCGCCCCGTTCGCGCAGACGTTCCATCCGGCGTTGCAAATGGCGGGCGGAATCCTCTTCCAGCCAGGCGTCGAATTTCTCCGGGGCGTCCCCGGGCAATTCCCAGGCCTGCAGCAGCTGCGGATGCACGAACCGGCGCACGGGCGCGGCTTCCTTTCCTTTTTCGGCGGGCGGGAACAGAATCGTCACCTGCGGTTCGGAAAAGAGCAGCAGCTCGGCCCTGTCCAGCTGCGTGCGGGTTTCGGACAGTTCCTCTTCCACGGCCGCGCGCCGCTGGCGCTCCTGACGGGTGCGCCAGAAACCATGAACCGCCGTCAGGGCCAGCGCGCCGGCCAACAGCGGCCACAAGCTGCCGGATGAAAACAGCGCCTGTCCCAGGCCCCCGGCATGGGCCGGCGCGGCCGTCGCCAACAACAATGGCAAGGCGCAGGCCGGCGCCGGCCTGCGCATGCGCTGCAGGACGTTTCCGGCGATTTGTGTGTGTCGGCCCGTTTCAGGCACGGCGCCCCCGCTCATCTGCCCCCGGATGATCCAGCACGCGACATGACACACCAACGAGAAGGAGTCCCTTCGCCGCACGGCAGGCGCAACCCGCCATCAGGCACGATTCGAGAACGGCGAAAGGAGCGAATCGGCTCTTCGCGGCAGATTATCCAATTCCGTCACGCGCGCCAAATGCCATGGCCGGAAAGAAGGCGGCGGAAATTCAGTTGGTGAAGCGCGTCGGTGCGGCGGCCACCACCTGCGGGCCGCTGGAGGTGACCATGAGAATGGCCAGCCCGCGCTCGATGAGGCCGTTGCGGCGGAAGCGGAACAGGCCGTTCATGCCCTGAAAGCCTTCCCTGTTGGTGATGGCGGCGTCGTTGAATCCGCCGTAGCGTTTCAGCGCGATGGCCAGCGAGGTGGCGTCATAGGCCAGCGAGGCCAGCCGCGGCGGGGTGCCGCCATAGGTCTGGCGATAGCGCCTGGCGAAATGCTCCACCAGCCGCGGATCCACGCCGGCATACCAGCCGCCCCGGGCGAAGGAGACGGTGCGGATCCTCGGCGTGTCCCAAAGGCCGGTGCCCAGCAATTGCGCGCCCTGTGGGGACAGGCCGGCGGCGGTCATCACCTCGCCGGCGGCGGCCAGCAGCTTCGGCCCCTCGGGCAGGAACAGGGCGTCGGCATTGCCGGCGAGAACGGTCCTGGCGATGCGCTGCGCGGGGGCCTTCAGGCCATAGGCGGTGCGCACATAGCGCTCTTCGGCGGTGATGGTGGCGCCGTATTTCTTCACGGCGGCCTTCAGCGCCCGGCCCACCACCCGGCCATAGTCGGATTCGGGGATGAGCGCGGCGATGCGTTTCCTGCCGCTGCGCGCGGCGTGGCGCACCACGTTGTCCACCTCCGAAGAGGGCAGGAAACTCATGAGATAGACGCCGTTGCCCGCGACCTCGGCGCGCGAGGAAAAGGCGATCACCGGCACGTTCTGCGCGCGCGCCTGCGCGCCCACCACCCGGACATTGGAGGCCAGCAACGGGCCGAGGATGAGCCGGGCGCCTTCCGACAGCGCCGCCTGCGCCGCCATGCGGGCGCCGGAGGCGGTGCCGGAGGTGTTCTTCACCACCAGCGTGATGTCCGGCTTGCCGGCATCGACCATGGCCATCTCGGCGGCGTTCTTCATGGCCCGGGCCAGCGCTCCGGTGGCGCCGGGGGCGGACAGTGGCAGCAGCAGCGCCACCCTGGCGCCGCCGGGCCGTGGCGTGGCGGGCTGCTGTTGCCCGGGCTGCTCGGCGCCGGGGCCGATGCCGGAGAACATGTCGTTGAAGCCGCCACCGGCGCAGCCGGCCACGGCCAGCGACGCGGAAAAGCCGACGAGTTGCAGCAGCGTGCGCTTCCAGCCACGCAACCGCCGCCGCAACCGCGCGAATATGCCCCTCGAAGTCATGGTGCGTCCTGCCTGTTTCATCACGGCCCCGGCCCCTTGCCCCAGGCCGCCGGGAAAATAGCATATTCCCATTTTCGGCAAGGGATTATTTACCATGAATGGTTAAGGCGCGGTTTTCGTCCGCTCCTTGTTCACATTCTTTCGGGCGATTTCTTGGCAAGTCTTGCGCGATCGCCGCGCCTGCGCCAGCATGCCGCGCATGACCACCCGCGCCGACAGATCATCCGACCGCGCCTTCCTGCTGGCCGGGCAGCGCATCGCCGCGCCACGGCCGGCGCCGGGGCTGCACGTGGTGGCGACGCCTCTGGGCAACCTCGAGGACATCACCATCCGCGCGCTGAAGGTGCTGGCCGGCGCCGACGCCATCCTGGCGGAGGACACGCGCCACACCGCCCGGCTGCTGGAGCGCCATGGCATACGCCGCCCGTTGCAGTCCTATCACGAGCACAGCCCGCCGGCGGCGCGCCAGCGCATTGTCGCGCGATTGCGGGAGGGCGCCGCCCTGGCGCTGGTGTCGGACGCCGGCACGCCGCTCATCTCCGACCCCGGGGTGAAGCTGGTGCGCGAGGCCATCGCCGCCGGGGTGGATGTGCACGCCGTGCCCGGACCTTCCGCGGCGCTGACGGCGCTCACGGTGTCCGGGCTGGCCTCGGAGCGCTTCCTGTTCGCCGGTTTCCCGCCGCAAAAGAAACAGGCGCGGCGGCGCTTCCTGGAGGAACTGAAGGAGGAACGCGCCACCCTGGTGTTGTTCGAAAGCCCGCATCGCATCGCCGAATCGCTTTCCGACATGGCGGAGGT
>JALVFB010000132.1 GCA_027030295.1 Hyphomicrobiales bacterium | reverse complement strand
GCGCCGAAGAAAATCTCCAGAACGAGGGCGTAAAGGCCGACAAGAGAAGCCAGCCGCGCCCGCCCCAGCCGGCGCATGATGCCGTCCATATGCGTCATGCCTTCCACCATGGCTGAATGGCAGTATCGGCCACCCTCACAGACGGACATTGACCTGAGTCAAGAGCCGTCGGCATCCGGAGTCCGGCAATGCAGAAAGCGCCGTGCCGAACGCTCCCGTTGCGCCGGGAAGGCTGTCACATACTTTATATCTGAAATATCAGATATACACTTGCCACCCATGCCACATCGTTCTAGACTGACATTGCGGAAAGTTAATGAGAGAACCTTTCCGCAGGGAAGGGAACGTCTCCTGAAAAATGTAAACACGGGAGGAAGCGGCATGAGCACGACGACGGAAACCATTCCCCGCATGGAAGAGGAAGTGATCGAAAGCGCGCCGGACCTGCATCCGGACAGCCTGTATGCCAGCGAGGCAGAACCCTGGGCCGACTGGGAAACCCGCCTGGTGCTCTACAGCATCGCCATCGGCCTGGCCGGCCTGGTGGTGCTGGGAGCGCTCATCAACATCTTCCTGCTCTGAAGCGGAGCGGCGCCATGTCGGCGGATCTGGAACTGACCCTCACCCACGACGGCAACGACTGGGTGGGGCGCAACGCCGATTTGGGTATCCACGTGAAAGGGGAAAGCCTCGGCGCGCTGGATGCGGCGCTCATGGCCCGGCTGGCGGCCATGCCGGAATGGGCCGGCCGCCGCGTCACCGTGGCCATGCGTTTCGACAACGCCACCATCCCCACCTGGATACGCCAGTATGCGGCGCATTATTTCAACCGGTTGGTGGAGCTGGACCTGCGGGCGGAAGCGGCATCGCACGCCTGAAACACAAGTCACGAAACAACAAGCGGGTTTGCGGCTCCGACAGCGCCGGCGTTCGTCCGCCGGCGGCAAGAGGGAGGAAAACGCTATGACCAGTGCTGGCGAAAGCGTCAGCCGGAAATGGTATTCCGGCATGTTGAAAACGGAAGACTGGTGGGCCGTATGGCTGGGCCTGGCCCTGTTTCTGGCCGGCCTCGGCACCATCTGGGGCGTGGACATCGTCGGCTGGATGACCAAGCTCAAGACCTGGGAATTCACCCAGGTCATGAACGATCTTTCTTGGAGCAAGCTCATGAAGGCCTCCGGCAAGGCCTACGCCGGCTGGCATCCGCTCGCGTCCCTGTTCATGACCTGGCTCGTGTTCACCGCCCTCACCACCCTGGGCGCCTGGTTCATGGGGCTGAACGTCACCCGTTTCTTCCTCGGGTGGACGGTCATCTTCTTCCTCACCTGGGCGCTGTGGATCATCGGGCACGAGGCGCACTTCAAGGCCCACAAGACCGCCGAATCCATCACCGCCGCGCAGGTCTGGGGCGATGATATCTATTGCCTCACCAAGGTGAACAAGTGCTCGAAGGAGCTGAAGGCAGCGCTGAAGGATATGGGCGCCGATCCGCTCAAGCCCACGCCGGAGCAGGCCGCCGCGGCGGTTGAGAAAGCCAAGCACGCCGTGCGCCTGTCCTGGGGCCTGCAACTGGGCGGCGGTTTCTCGTTCATGCTGGCGCTGGCCGTGGGCCTCATCATCGGCAATTTCATCAAGCCCGTGGCCGAGTTCCTGAAGGAGGCGGCGAAACCGGAGTGGTTCATCAAGACGGCCATCGTCTATCTGGGCATCAAGCTGGGCCACCTGTCGCTGAAATCCTCCTCCTTCACCTTCGAGCTGCTGCTGGCGGGCGCGGCGGCCACCTTCGTGGCCTATCTTCTGTTCTGGCCCATCGTCTACTGGCTGGGCCGCAAACCCTTCAGGCTGCCGCGTGACGCCTCCGCGGTGCTGGCTTCGGGCATTTCCATCTGCGGCGTCTCCGCCGCCATCGCCACCGCCGGCGCCATCCGCGCCAAGCCGGTTCTGGCCACGGTGGTGTCCATGCTCATCGTCATCTTCGCCATGCTGGAGCTGATCGTCCTGCCCGGCTTCTACACCGCGGCGTTCCCCGACCAGCCCATCGTGAACGGCGCGGCGCTGGGCATGACGGTGAAGACCGACGGCGCGGACGCCGCCGCCGGCGCCATCCTGGAAGAGCTGATGAAGGCCCGGCACTATCAGGAAACCGGTCAGCTGTGGGGCGCGGGCATTCTGGAATCGGCCATCGTCACCAAGATCTGGATCGACGTGTTCATCGGCGTGTGGGCTTTCGTGCTGGCCATCATGTGGATGAAATACGTCGAGCGTACGCCGGGTCAACCACGGGTGGGCGCTTCGGAGATATGGTTCCGGTTCCCGAAGTTCGTGATCGGCTACTTCATCGCCTGGTTCACCTATCTGGCCATCGCCCTGTTCTGGCCGGAACTGGGCAAGGCGGCGGACGCGGGCGCGAAGATCGTGCAAAGCCCCATGCGCAAGATGATGTTCATGCTCACGTTCGTGGCCATCGGGGTCATCACGGACTTCTCCAAGCTCAAGGGCATGGGCCGGCTGGCGGTGCTCTACGCCATCGCCCTGTTCCTCATCATCGCGCCCATCGCCCTCGTGGTGGCATACATCTTCCACCGCGGCATGATGCCCTTGCCGGCGGGCGGATGACGGCGACCGTGTCATGACGACGCGCGAGGGGGGCCGTCCGCATCGCGGGCGGCCCTTCCGTTTTGCGCGTCTCAGAGTCTTGCGGCATCATGTGATACCAGGATGCGCAATGTCTGGCCGCTGAAACCGCCCCGCGCCTCTCAGGCCCTTTGTTTTCATGATTTGGGGGCCCAAGTGGGGGCGCGGGGTGGTGGGTGATTCTTTATGCATGATGGTATGAGGCATGGGGAGCAAACGGCGCAACTGGACGCGGGAGGAAACGCTGGAGGCATTGGCGCTATACCTGCGCACACCTTTCGGGCGGCTGAACACGCACAACCCCGAAGTCATCAGGCTGGCCAAACGGCTGGGGCGCACGCCCGGCGCGGTGGCGCTGAAGGCGTGCAATTTCGCCGCGCTGGACGACTCACTACAGCGCAGAGTCATACCTCACGCCAGCAAGCTCGACAGCGAGGTTTGGCAATCCTTCCGTGACGATCCGGAAATGCTCCTGCCCGTTTTCGCCCGTCAAACGGGGATGGAGGCGCCGCCGCCGGGGCTGGCGGAAGAGGCCGCCGCCCCCCTGCGCCCCGCCACCCCGCAAGCCACCGAGCGCATCGTCGCCGTGCGCCAGCGCCTGGGACAGGACTTCTTCCGCCGCATGGTGCTGGCGGCCTGGGCCGAGCGCTGCCCGCTCACCGGCATAGACGACGCGCGCCTGCTCAACGCCTCGCATATCGTCGCCTGGAAGGACGATCCCGCCAACCGCCTGAACCCGCGCAACGGCATTTG
>JALVFB010000131.1 GCA_027030295.1 Hyphomicrobiales bacterium | reverse complement strand
CTGGACTTCGAGACGCTCCCCACCTCTGTGCGCCACACCTTCACGCACTTTCATCTGCTGCTGCGGCTGCACCGCCTGCCCGCGCCGCTGGACGTGGAGCGGGCGCGGCTGCTGGCGTTGCCGCCGGGCTGGTTCTGGCATCCCGTCGATGCGCTGGAGGAAGTGGGGCTGCCGACGGTGATGAAGAAGGCGGCCAGGCGGTTCCTTTCAAATCCGTGAGTTGAACGCGCCATCCGCCGCCGGTAGAAATGCCGCAGTCTTTCCGCTGCGAGGCAGGCAACATGACCACCATCATCCTGCTGGCGCTGGCCATCGCGCTGTTCGGGTTCACCCATCTGCTGCCGTCGCTGCCGCGGCTGAAAGCGCGGGTGAGGCACGCGCTGGGGCGGGCCTATCTGCCGGTATTCATTGCCACCAGCGTCGTCTCGGTGGCGCTGATGGCCTGGCTGTGGGCGCAAAGCCCGTTCATCCCGCTCTATGACCCGCCACCGTGGGGGGCGCATGTGACCTTCACGTTGATGTTCTTCGCCTTCCTGCTGTTCGGCGTGTTCCTCTATCCCTGCCGGCTGAAGAAGAAGCTGCGCACGCCGTTTGCCTGGGTGGTGCTGCTGTGGGGCACCGGGCACCTGTTCGCCAACGGCGACGTGGCCACGGTGGTGCTGGCCGGCGGGCTGATGATCGTCGCCGCGCTCATGTTGTGGCTGGCCTGGCGCAACGACTTCGTGCCCGAGGGCCGCGCCGACCCGATGCTGGACTATGCCGCGCTGCTCACCGGGGCCATTCTCTATCTCGGCATGATCATGGCGCACGAGGCGCTCATCGGCGTGCCGGTGCTGCCCTACATTCTGCCGCAATGAGCGTTGCCGACATCAATAGTCCACCTTCAGGCTGACGTCCTTGCGAGCGGGCAGGAGCCGGTGCAGCTGTCCGAAGAAGAAAAACAGGTAGACCAGGCACACCACGGTTAGACCGTAAAGGATCCATGGCAATGCCGGCATGTGCAGGTAGGCGCCGAGTTTCGCCAGCCCCGCGTGCAGCATCGGCATGCCTTTCGAGATGATCACCATGGCAACGACGAACACGAGCAGGCCCGCGAGCTCCGAGCGCCCAACCCGCCGCGCGGAAACGTGCCCGACCAGGCCAACGGCCACGAAAAGGATCGCGAGAATGCCGTAAGGATCCGGAAGAACGCCCGAATACGCGACAAGCAACAGGGCGGCGGCGGCGATGACCTCCTTCCCGCTTTTCGCGATGAAGTTCAGGACCGCCGGAAGAACGATGAAACGGATGACGAAAGCGACCAGGAAGGGTGGAAAAAAGAGCAAGTAGGTGGTCGCGATCCATTCGTTGCATTGCCGCCTTTCTTCCGGCCGCAGTTCCCTGAGCTTCCTGAAAGCCTTGCGCGCGGTGGAAAGCCGCAGGCCCTTGTAGGCAGCGATTCCTTTCAGCAAGTGAAAATCCGGCCTCGAAGGATCCCTGGCGATCAGCTCATCGGCGATGCTTGCGGCCTCGTCGTATCGCTCCTCGCCCATCAGCGCCTCCGCCCGCATCATGAGGCGCACCTCTTCCGGCATTTCATGATCGCCGCCACATTCCAACGCACCGGCGGCATTTCCCAGCATGGCCTCCAGATAGGGCTCCACCCCGTCCCACAAGGCCCATTCCTGCGGGAATTGCTGCCGGCACAGCGCGAGGTGTTCCCGCGCTTCCTCGGCCTTGCCGTTCTTCACGAGCGCCAGCAGATACGTCGAATGCACGTCCGGTATATCCGGAGCATCGGCGATGAGTTCCCGGGCGATCTTCAGCGCCCGTTTCTTCTCGCCCCGGTCAAGAAGGGATTCGGCGAGTATCTCGCGGGCCGGGACATTTCCCGGGTCGGCCTTGAGAATCTTGCCGACTTCGCGCTCCGCCGCCGCATGGTTGCCGGCCTCCAGGAAGGCCGTGGCGGCGGCCAGCTGGCTGGACATGTCCATCTCACCACTCATGTCAGTAATCTGCCTTCAAGTTGACGCTGCGCCTTCCGGAAAGGAAGCCGTGGAGCTTGCCGAGATACAGGTGCTCGTAAACCGTATATGCTCCGGCCAGCCCCAGAATCACCCAGACTGAGGAACCGGAAACTCCCATGTAAGCCAGCCCCTCCCCAGGACATACGACATGCCCAGGAGAGGAACGAGCGATGCTGCCGTTCCCATCCGTCCGCGAAATACCACCTTCGGATACTCGAGAATCCGCCGCATCAAATGCGCGAGATAGAACGGCGGGAAAAACACCAGCCAGGAAGCGATGATGAGTTCCGTCATTCCCCCACGTGACGCAGGATCGAGAGCGCGCAGCTCACGCGCAGCGGAGCGTGCGGCGGAAAAACGCCCGGCCCGGAAAAGCGCGAAAACCTTCAGGGCGCGGATTTCCGGATAGTCCGGTTGCCTGGCGACAAGTTGGTCGGCCATTTCAATGGCCTCATCGTAGCGGCATTCCGCCATGAGCAGGCGCGCCTTGAAGAAGAGCCTTTCATTCTCCTCTTCCTCATGGGCGAGACCGCCAGCATGGTCGTTCTCGAGAAGTTTTCGGGCCTTCTCCACGTTTCCGGCCAGCAGCTCCAGGTGTCTTTCAAAACCTTCCCACGCGACCACATCTCCAAATCGATTCCGGCACCGGGCAAGATGCTCTCTGGCCTCGTTCAGCTTTCCCTTAATCAACAGCATCTGGAGAAAATGCACATGGGCAACCGGGAAATCAGGGTATTCGGACACCAGCCGTTTCGACAGAATGAAGGCCCGGTCGACATCACCCCTTTCCAGGGCAGATTCGAATAGCAATACCCGCGCCTGGAAGTTGCCCGGATCGGCCTTCAGGATTTCGCTGACCTCACGCTCCGCCGCCGCATGGTTGCCGGCTTTCAGGAAGGCTTTCGCCGCTGCGATCCTGTCCTTCAGTTTGTCCATTTCGCTTCACCTGGCGTGCTTTTTCAGGAAATCCCGAAGGTCGTCATACAGGCCATCCTTGTTGGCGTATTCGCTGAAATTGCTGGCCTGATAGAGCCACTCCCCGGTGGAGGGGCGCACCTCCCGCAGGGCCTCGTCGAAATGCCGGTTCGCGAGCGGCTTCAGATCCTCCCCGTCCATGCTTTCCTCGATGGCGTAATCCACGGCGGTTTCCACCAGCGCCTGCAGGTCAGCGCCGGAAAACCCCGCCGTCTTGCGCACCACCGGCTCCAGGTCCAACGCCGGTTCCATCGGCCGGCCCTCCAGCTCCCTCTTCAGGATGAACCGGCGCGCCACCTTGTCCGGGGGCGGCACGAAGATGGTGCGGTCGAAACGCCCCGGCCGGCGAAACGCCATGTCGATGGACCACGGCAGGTTCGTGGCGCCCAGGAACAGGATGCCTTCGTTGTC
>JALVFB010000130.1 GCA_027030295.1 Hyphomicrobiales bacterium | reverse complement strand
CATCGGGTCGGAAATGCCGATGGAGGAGATGCGAAGATAGGCCTGCGGCGCCAGCATGGTGTTCACGTTCAAGAGCAACGGCGTGCCGAGATCGTCGAACACCTTCAGGAACACCAGCGCCGCGCCCGCCACGTAGCCCGGCATGGCCAGCGGAAACACGATGCGGCGGAACAGGCGCAGCCCATGCGCACCGAGGTTCTGCGCCGCTTCCTCCAACGACCGGTCAATGGTGTTCAGGCTGGCCGAGAGATTGATGAGGATGAAGGGGAAATAGTGGATGGATTGCACGAGGATGACGCCGTTCAGCCCCTCCATGAACGGGATGGTGAAGCCGAAATTTTCGTCCAGCAGCAGGTTCACCGATCCGTTCGCGCCGAAGATCATCTGCATGGCCACCGCGCCCACGAACGGCGGCATGATGAGCGGCAACACGCCAAGGGTCTGGATCAGCGTCGCCCCGGCGAAGTTGAACCGCGAGGTGAAATAGGCCAGCGGCAGCGAGATGATGGTGGCCATCACCACCGACATGAAGGAGACATAGAACGAATTGTAGAAGGATTCGCGGAACAGGGGCGTGCGGAAGAAGTCGAGGAAGTTCACCAGCGTGAATGCGCCGGTGTTGGTGTCCAGGAAGGCCACGTAAACCACCTGCGCCACCGGCACGACGAGAAACAGCAGCAACACGAGCAGAATGGCCAGCGCCAGCAGCGCCGCGCCCTTCTGCCGCCGCCAGCCGGCGGCAATATCGCGCAGAAGGCCACCCGCCATGTCCTGACTGCCCGCCGTTACCGATGTGCCGGTGGCGCTCATGGAGCTTCTCCCGATGAAGGTTGAGAGAAGAAAACGAGCCGGATGGACGGCACAAGGCTATGGCTGCCCATGAAAACCTCCATGGCACCCGGATTCGTCATTCCCGCGCAAGCGGGAATCCAGCAAGGCGCGGTCGCACTCATGGATCCCCGCCTCCGCGGGGATGACGAGATATGAGAATCGCTCATCGGAGCACGTTTCTTCGCCATTTGTCGCAACCGCAGGCGTGAAAAAGCCATGCAGTGTAGCTGCACACTCCGCACAATCATGGTGCGGGGCGAGCGACGCGTGCCAGTCCGGCATGACCGGCGAACCGCGCCGCCCGCCGCCATCAGCTCACTGCGCCATGGCCTTCGCTTTTTCGGCCAGCGTTTTCGCCTTCTCGTAGTTCGCCTTCACCATGGCGTCCCACTGCTGCTCCACCTCTGCCTGCCGGCCCGTCACCTTGTCCGTCTTCTTCTTGCGCTTCTTCTTGAAGATCGACGCGAATGCCGGGTCCAGCGACTTCGCCTCGTCGATGGGCACCGCCGCCACCAGCGCGCGGGCCTCATCCAGCAGCTTCTGCGCCTCCGGGTTCGGCTTGCTTGCCAGTGCCGCGGCGGCCTCGTGAATGGCCTTCGTCGCCGCCTTCAGGTCATCGAGGCGATAGGTGATCATCACGTCGAACAGCGAGTTCACCAGGTTGTAGCGCGCCTTGGACTTCTTCACGTCGAAGGCCACCTTGGCCGCGATCTCGCCCTTGAACGGATTGGGCAGGTGCTTCGCCGGGCCGTCATACAGCTCCGGACGCACCGGCAGGCGCTGGATCTTCGGGTCCAGCAGCAGCTTCTGCCCTTCCGGAGACAGCACGAACTCGATGAAGGCGGCCGCCGCCTTCGGGTGCGGCGCGTTCTTCACGATGGCGATGTTCGCCGGCACCAGCGCCGTGGTGGACGGATAGCGGAACTCCACCGGATAGCCCGTCGCCTTGGACGAGAAGCCGAAGAAGTCGATGACGATGCCGATGCCGAACTCGCCGGAATTCACCCCCGAGGGCACGCCGAAGGAGCGCTCCGTCACCGTCTTCAGGTTGCCGCCGATGGCCTTCCACAGGGCCCAGCCTTTCTCCCAGCCCATGCCCTGCAGCACCGTTTCCACCGTCAGGTGCGTGGTGCCGGAGCGCGACGGCGCGGACATGCCCACGTGGTTGAAATAGACCGCCCTGGCGAGGTCTTCCCACTCCTTCGGCGCGGGCAGTTTCTTGGCCTTCAGATAGCGGGTGTTCCACATGATGCCATAGCCCGAAGCGGCGAAGCCCTTGTAGTAGCCGTCCGGGTCGTTCAGCGGAAAGGCGCCGATCTTCGCCGGAATGCCCTTCGCCTTCACCTGGTATTTTGCCAGCAGGCCGTCGCCCTTCAACACCTCGAAGGCGTCCGGCGCCGAGGCCCAGAAGATGTCGGAGGTGTTGTTGGAAGCCGTTTCCTGGATGTATTTCACCCCGGCGGTGGTCTTCTTTTTCAGCATGTCCACCTTGGTGCCAGGGTATTTCGCCTCGAAGGCCCGCTTGAACACGCCGGTGAGATCCTTCGGAAACGAGGTCACCACCACCAGCTTGTTCTCGATTTCCATCGCATGAAGGGAAACGGGCATGATCGCCGCCGCCGAGATGGCGATGGCGGCCAGAAAAGAGCGCGCGAGCATGGTTCTGTCCTCCCTGAACGGTATGAAGTGACGCGCGTGCCGCCGGCTTCGCGCCGGTCTTTGTGCTTGGGGCGGGCGCCCCGGCGCCACCGGCGCGAGCCGCCGGTTGAGTCCAGCTTAACCCATTGGCGGGCGGCGTCAATGCCGCATTTGCCCGGCGTCAAGGCGAAGGGCGGGCAAGACGTGGTTCTCTGTCCGCAATCGACGACGAGGAGGAAAACGCCGACATGAAGAAAGTCGCGGTTTTCACCATGGCGCTGATGATGCTCGCCCCGGTGGCGGTGGCGAAGGACGCGGAGCGGCCGGACGCGGCGGCGCTCTATGCCAAGTATTGCGCCGAGTGCCACGGCAAGGGGCGGCTGGGCGGCGTCGGCCCGGCGCTGTTGCCCGGCAACCTCAAGCGCCTGCGCAGGAAGAAGGCGGCGAAGGTCATCGAGCGCGGGCGCGTCTCCACCCAGATGCCGGCCTTCGGAAGCAAGCTGAGCAAGGCCGAGATCGCCGCGCTGGTGGACTACATCTACACCCCCCTGCCGCAAATGCCGGTGTGGGGCGAGAAGGAGATAGAAGCCAGCCGCCACATCCCGGTGGACGTGGATCATTCGGTCACGAAGCCGCAGTTCGACGCCGACCCGCTGAACCTGTTCGTGGTGGTGGAATCGGGCGATCATCACGTCAGCATCCTCGACGGCGACACCTTCCGCACCCTCGCCCGCTTCAGGAGCCGTTATGCCCTGCACGGCGGCCCGAAGTTCACGCCCGACGGGCGCTACGTCTTCTTTCAGTCGCGCGATGGCTGGATCACGAAATACGACCTCTACACGCTGGACGTGGTGGCGGAGGCGCGCGCCGGCATCAACACCCGCAACATCGCCATTTCCGCCGACGGCGGCGTCATCGCCGTCGCCAA
>JALVFB010000129.1 GCA_027030295.1 Hyphomicrobiales bacterium | reverse complement strand
GTTCACCGCATAGGAGAACGCCGCCGCCGCCACCGCCAGTTGGCGCAGCGTTTCCTCTCCCAGATGCAGCAGACTTCGCGGGCCGATGAGCGCCACCACTCCGGCCAGCCCCAGCGCCATGCCCGCGACACGTGGCGGCGTGAGGCGTTCATCGCGCGTGAAGAAATGGGCCAGCCCCAGCACCATGAGCGGGGTGATGGAAATGAGAATGGCCGCCAGCCCGGAATCGATGCGTTCCTCTCCCCAGGAAATGAGGGTGAAGGGCAGGGCGTTTCCGGTCAGCCCGGCGAGCACGATCCACAACCAGCCCCGCGGCGAGAAGCGCACGGATTCGCGCCGCCACCAGGCCGCCAGCAGCAGCGCCACCGCCGCCAGCGCCACCCGCCAGAGGGTGAGCGACAGCGGCGGCAGGTGCGGCACCACCACCTTGATGAGGGTAAACGAGCTGCCCCAGATGAAGGCCAGCAGAAACAGCAGCGCGATGTCGAGCGACCCCGGACGGCGCATGGCGTGGTCTCCCAGGCGGAAAGGCCGCGCCACTATTCACGACCACGACGCCACGGACAAGGGGTCACGCCCAGCCGCCGCTTTCGCCGGACGAGGATGGCGGCGGGCCGATCTCGCAGGGCGGTGGCTCCATTTCTCCGGCGTGCCGCTGCAGCAACGTGTCCAGCTGACTGATGGAAACGCTGATGTCCAGCCCCAGCAGCCAGGGCGCGCCATCGCGCGATTGCAGCGGCAGGCGCAGCCAGAACAGCGCCGCGTGGTCGCTGCCATTGACGTTGCGCAGGTGGCCGTTCATGGGCACGTGCGCTTCCGCCAGCATGGAATAGATGTCGCGCCAGTAGTCCAGATGTCGCCCCCAGCGGCCCCGCACCAGGGTGCTGCCGGTCAGCTCGCCGCCATAGATGTCCCACAGGGCGCTGCCGGCCAGCCGCACTTCCACGCCTTCGGGCAGCGGTTTTATCTCCAGCAGCGACAGATGCGGCAGCAGCGGCTTGATGTCCGCCGGCCGCAATTCCTCGCGCAGCGGCCAGGATTCGTCCGTGCACCGCCCGATCCAGTATTCGAACAGCTGACGCTGGGCAGGCAGCGCCAGCTGGCGGGCGAACGTGCCCACCTGTGCCTTCCATGCCCCCGGTTTCATGAAGCCCCCCGTTTTCGATTTTGTATGCTCCATTCACCCCTTGCAGCTTACGAGGGGTGATTCGCCGCTTGCAAGCCCCGCGCACAAGCGTCGGAAAAGCCTGTCATTTTCCATGAAAAAACGAAAGTCGGGGAAAGAGGGATTGCGATATTGGTTATTCGTTCTATAATGTTCCTCATATGTTTTGTATTCTCTACCTCGCACACGCAAGCATGGTGAAGTTGATGAGAGCCGGATGGCAAGGCTGGTCGGAGGGGGCGTTGCGCTGGCTGTTCCTGGACTTCGACAGCTATTTCGCCTCCGTGGAACAACAGGAGAATCCGCGCTGGCGCGGGCGCCCGCTGATGGTGGTGCCGCTGGAGCGGACGGAGGCCAGCATGGCCATTGCCGTTTCGCGCGAGGCGAAGCGCGCCGGAGTGCGCCGGGGCATGCGCCCGCGCGAGGCCCGCGCCCTGTGCCCGGACATCGTCGTCACCCCGGCGCGGCACGATGTCTACGTGCGCTGGCACCACCGGCTGATGGCGGAGATCGAGCGGCACCTGCCCATCGACCTGGTGCATTCCATCGACGAACTGTCCGCCCGCCTGGGAGTCGGACAACGGGAACCGGAGCCGGCGCGGTTGCTGGCGCGCGGCATCAAGGCCGGCATCGCCGCCAACGTCGGGGAGGCGCTCACCTGTTCCATCGGTCTGGCGCCCTCGCGCCTGCTGGCCAAGATCGCGGCGGAGATGGACAAGCCGGACGGGCTGCGCGTCATCACGCCGGCGGACTTGCCCGACGTGCTGCTGGACTTGCCGCTGGAGGAGCTGCCCGGCATTTCCACCGGCATCGCGCGGCGGCTGGCCCGCGCCGGGGTGCGCGACGTGGCCGGGCTGTGGCGGCTGGCGCCGAGGCAGGCGCGCGCCATCTGGGGGTCGGTGGCGGGCGAGCGCTTCATCCGCGCCCTGCACGGCGAGGACATCGACCCGCCGCCACCGGGGCCGCCGAAGAGCTTCGGCCACGGGCGCGTGCTGGCGCCGGAGCATGCGGCGCCCGAGGCCGCCTGGCCGGTGGCCTGCGCCCTGCTCTTGAAGGCGGCGGCGCGCCTGCGCCGGGCGCGGCGGGTGGCGGGCGAGGTCATCCTGTCCGTGCGCTGGCGGGTGGAAGAAGCGGATGGAGAACATGTCTGGAAGCACGTGCTGCCCATGGCGACGGCGGACAGTTTTGGCCTGTTGCGCGCGCTGGAAGGGCCGTGGCGTGCCCTGTTGCGCGCGGCGCGGCGGCGGCGCGACGCGCGGCTGCGCAGCGTGCACGTCCATCTGGCGCGGTTGGCGCCGGAGGATGGCCGTCAGCTCGACCTGTTCGCGGCGCAGGACGCCCGCTGGCAGGAGCGCGAACGCCTGTGGGCGGAAATCGACCGGCTCAACCGCCGCTTTGGCGGGCGCACGGTGGAGCCGGCGGCATTGAAGCACCTGGATCTGGCCTATCTCGGCGCCAAGATCGCCTTTGGCCGCATTCCGGAGGCGGCGGATTTCGACGCCATGCCGGAGCCATGAACGGAAGCGACGAGGCTGCTTGACTTGCACCACCGGTGGATTCAGCATGACGAAGCGTTGGCAATCCTTTCCGGAGGGGAGATCATGAAGACCGTTCTGACGAAACTCGCGCTGACCACCCTTTTCGCTACCGGCCTCGCCACGGCAGCTTGGGCGTGGGGAACTGATCCTGGCGGTGGTTGCTGCGGCACAGCAGCGGGCAAATACCGCACACCCAGCGGCAAGTTGATGAACGTCTTCCCTGCCCGCAAGAAGGCTTCCGCCGCGCGGCCCAAAGCCACCACGCCCGCCAAACGCGCCGCGCCAAAACCACGCAAGAAGGTAAACTTCACCCTGAAGAAGAAATGACCGCTGCCGCAAGGCACACATTGGACGGAGGATTCATCATGAAAGGCACATTCGCGAAACTGGCATTGGCCACCCTTCTCGCCACCGGCCTCGCCACGGCGGCATGGGCATTTAGCAGTGGCGGCTGGGGTGGTGGTGACAGCGGCTGCTGTGCTAACGGCAAATACCTCATGTCCAACGGCAAGTGGACAAATGTCTCCTCGAAGCCCAGAGCTACTGTGGCTGCAAAACCGAAGGCCCCCGCACCCGCCAGACCGGCCAGAAGAACCACACCACTCCGCAAAAAGGTGAACTTCACCCTGAAGAAGAAGAAGAAGTGATCACCTCACCGCCGGAAGGGGATTGCATCCCTTTCCGGAACGTTTTGGCCGGG
>JALVFB010000128.1 GCA_027030295.1 Hyphomicrobiales bacterium | reverse complement strand
GAGAGGGCCTTGATTTTTTGCGCTGAGGCGCGACCGCGCAGAAGCTCCGCGCCCCGCCCAACCTCCCGATATTGTGGGGGCAGGTGGTTGGTCGGGGGCGCGGGGCTGGACATGGGGGATTCTCCCGGCCCTGAGGCAGGAGAAAAAGCTCTTTGCGGACGGCGGGTTTCGCTGTATATGAGGGCCGCGAAGGCTAGGGGTGTAGCTCAGTTGGTAGAGCAGCGGTCTCCAAAACCGCAGGTCGGGGGTTCGAGTCCCTCCGCCCCTGCCATTTTTGCGCCGAGGCGCATTTCTTCCGAAAGGTTTCAGCCCTTCCAGCGCAGCAGGTGGGCGGGGCAGGCGCGGCAGTCGGAGCTGCCGAAACCGGGCACCGGCACCTCGAACAGACCGCTGGCGAGCAGCGCCCCCGTCAGCGCGCATTCCGAAGGCGCGGGCGCGGTTTGTGCATCGGCGAAGGGCAGGGCGAACAGGGCGTCGGCGGCGGTGGTGAGCTGATCCACATGCCAGCGCCGGCGCTTTTCCCGCGCCAGATGCCGCCGCAATCGGGCGCGCAGGCCGCCGGGGCCACGGGCGCTGCCGGCATAGACAAGCCAGCCGGCGGGCAGTTCGAGGCCGGAGAAGCGTCCGTGCAGGGGCAGAGGCGCCCGCAGCCGGATCAGCAAAAGATAACTGCCCCCTGCCTTCGGTATATCCATCGGCCGGGTGCGTGGCGGCGGCAGGCCGCCCAGAGCTCTTTCCAACGCCCGCGACAATGATTCGGGCAATGCGTTCTCCCTTGCGTCGTGGTTGCGTCAGACGCCGCATGCATTCTATATGCGGTGGAAGAACACGGGGAAGGCCTGATGAGCAACAAATATGCGCCGCTGACCCGCTTTCTGCGCCAGCAGGAGGCTTCGCGGATCACCTTGAGCTTTCAGGAGCTGGAAGAGGTGCTGGGCTTTTCGCTGCCGGCCTCGGCGTGGAAATATCCGGCCTGGTGGGCCAATTCCTCCGGGGGGCAATCGCAGGTCAAAAGCTGGCGCGAGGCAGGCTGGGAAACGCGCGACGTGGACTTGCGCGGGCGGCGGGTGACGTTCGTGCGCGTGTCCGGAGAGCCGGTGGCGCCGGTGGAGGAGAAGGCATCGCGGCCGGCGCCCGCGCCCGCCGCGCCGAAGCCGCGCCCGGCCGCGGAGTGGGCGGGGCGGGGGACGGCGAATGCGGCGGCGCTGGTGCCGGCGGCGGCCATCGATGTCGCGCGGTTGCCACCCGGTGTGCGGCGGTTGCTGGAAGCCACGGGACGTCCGGCGGCGGAAGCGGCGGCGGCGATTCTGTCCGAGGCACTGGCGGTGGAGCGCCAACGCCTGTTGCGGGCGCTGGCGGACGTGCGGACGCGCACGAACCGGCCCGGCGCATTCGACCTGCTGGCGGTGATGAAACGGAAGTGACGGCGATGCTGGTGGTGGATGGCACCATTCTGCTGGCGCTGGCGGTGGATACACCCCATTCCGCCGCCGCCGAGGCGCTGGCGGAGGAAAACGCGGCGCTGGCCGCGCCGCAGGCGGCCCTGGCGGAAGCGTTGGAGGGCGCGCGGACGTTGATGCAGGAGGGGCACCTGGCGCAGGCGGATTTCGAGCAGTTGCCGGGGCTGTGGACGCCGCTTTTGTCGGTGCTGGCGGCGGACGCGCCATTGGCGAGGCGGGCGGCGCATTTCGCGGCGGCCTATGAGCTGACCATGACGGCGGCGCTGGCTCTGGCGCTGGCCGAGGCGAAGGGGGCGCCGCTGGCGACGCTGGACGAGCGGCTGGCGCATGCGGCGCTGGACGCGCTGGGCACGGACCGGGTGCGGCAGGTGAGAGGCGAGGCCGGCGAAGCGGAAAGCTGATCTTTTCCATCGATGCCGGCGGGCGGGTGTTGTTGGCGCTGGCGAAAACATCTACATTTCCTTGCGGTGCGGAAAATTGGGGGCGGAAACCATGGCCGGAAAGGGCGAGCGGATGCGCACCATTCTCGGGCGGCTGTTCGTGGCGTTGGTGGCGTTTCTGGCGACAGGGCTGGCCGCGCGCGGCGAGGCCGCGACCTATCAGACGAAGGCGCGCAACGCCATTCTGATGGATGCCGAATCGGGGGCGGTGTTCTTCGAGAAAAAGGCCGACGATCTGATACCGCCGGCCAGCATGAGCAAGATCGTCACCCTGATGCTGGCCTTCGACCTGATCCGCAAGGGCAGGCTGCACGAAGACGACGAATTCGAGATTTCCACCTTTGCCTGGCGGCATGGCGGCGCGCCCTCCGGCGGCTCCACCATGTTCGCCAAGCCGGGCGAGCGCATCAGGCTGGGCACCCTCATGGAAGCGGTGGCCTCCATTTCCGCCAACGACGCCGCCATCGCCATCGCCGAGGGCATCGCCGGGTCGGAAGAGGCCTTTGCCGAGATGCTGAACAAGTTCGCCCGCAAGATCGGGCTGGTGAAGTCGCATTTCGCCAATTCCACCGGGCTGCCCGACCCGAAGCACCGCATGACGGCGCGCGAGCTGGCCGAGGCGACGCGCTACATGGTGCGCAATTTTCCCAGGCTATACAAACTGTTCGCGGTGCGCGAGTTCACCTGGAACAAGATCAAACAGCACAATCGCAATCCGCTGCTGGGCAAGTTTCCCGGCGCGGATGGGGTGAAGACGGGCTATACGAAGGCGGCCGGCTATTCGCTGGTGGCTTCCGCCGTGCGCAACGGGCGGCGGCTCATCGCCGTGGTGACGGGGCTGAAGTCGAAGCGCGAACGGGCGGAAGAGGCGCGCAAGCTGCTGGACTGGGGCTTTCGTCAGTTTCGCCCGGTGCGGCTGTATCGCAAGGGCGAGGAAGTCACCCGGGCACGCGTATGGGGCGGAGACAAGGATTTCGTGCCGCTGGTGGTGGACCAGGACATCGTGGTGCTGCTGAGCGATGCCGAACGCAAGCGGGCGAAGCTGGAGGCGCGCTATTTCGCTCCACAGATGGCGCCGGTGCGGCCGGGCCGGAAAGTGGGCGTTCTGGAGGTGCTGGTCGGCACCAGGACGGTGGCGCGTTTTCCGCTGCTGACGGGCGCGGCGGTTTCGGAGGATGCCAGCATGTGGGGCCGGGCGCTGGACACCGTGAAGGTGTGGGTGTTCGGAAGCTGAATGGCCGGGTTTTTCATCACGTTCGAAGGGGGCGAGGGCGGCGGCAAGTCCACGCAGGTGGCGCGGCTGGCCGAACGGCTGCGCGCGCAAGGGCGCGCGGTGATCACGACACGCGAGCCGGGCGGCACGGACATGGCCGAGCGCATCCGCGCGCTGCTGGTGACGGGAGAGACGGACGCCTTGTCCTCCACCGCCGAGGCGCTGCTGAACTACGCGGCGCGGGATGATCATCTGCGCCGCGTCATCCGCCCGGCTCTGGCGGCGGGCGAGGTGGTGATT
>JALVFB010000127.1 GCA_027030295.1 Hyphomicrobiales bacterium | reverse complement strand
GTAACGATACAACACCGCTCCCCGCCCAATCGTCTTCCCCTCAGGCATCGGAGGCTTGGGCGGAAGCGCGGCTTGGTGAGCGGTCGCGCTTCAGCGCATAATACTGGATTGCGTAATGTCTGACCGGTGAAACCGCCCCGCGCCCCCGCCCAAGCCCTTGTTTTTCATAATTTGGGGGCCCAAGTGGGGGCGCGGGGCGGTGGGTGGTTCTTTATGTATCTTGGTATAAGAAAGGGAAGGCCATGTGCCGCCCTGGGCTGGGGGGCTTGCACTTGGGCGTGGCGACACGCGGCCTTCCCCCTGCAGGAAATCGCCGTCAGACACTGCTGACACATGCTTTCATGCATGAACGGCGGTTTCCGTCAGACGGTGTGTTCAGCGGCCATCGGAATCGCTGTCGGAATCGGAATCCGAATCATTGCCGCCGCCATTGCCACCATCGGAATCCGAGTCGTGGTCATTGCCGCCACCGTCGGAATCGGAATCCGAATCGTGGTCATTGTCATGGCCATTCCCGCCATCGTGACCACCACTGGAATCATGATCCGTGTCATGGTCGCTGTCATGATCCGTATCGTGGCTGGAATGGAAATTCACGCTTTTCTGCGCGGCCATCGCCTTTTCGAGCGGCATGACGACATACAGAGCCCCGGCAATGGCATACATGGCCGCCAGGGAAGGTATCAGGAGCTTGCGAAGCATTTCTTGTCCTCCTTCCTTTTTTGATTTGCCTTGTTTGGCTCGGCGCACTTTTCATGCGACATCCTGATCCTGCCCCGCCCACGGTGTCAGAGTTCTGACACCCAAGGTCAGAGAAATGTCAGGCGAGCATGCTTCACTGAAAAGAGGACTCCGTTTCCCTGCGGGAAAGAATGGCCATGGTTGCGGAAAGAGCTCGAAAATGGCTGCGCGTCATGTTTCTGTTGTTGGCGTTGACCGGAATGGCGACGGTCATCTCGGCGCTGCTTCATCCACAAGTCGCGTTTGCCGACGACGACGGCGGTGGAGATGATGGCGGGGACGACGGCGGAGATGACGACGCCGGAGATGATGACGGCGGCGCCGCTGATGATGGCTCCAGTGGCGCCGGCGATGATAACGGCAACGATCATGAATACGCTCTGCGCGCCCGGCGGCACGGCGAACTGCGCTCCTTGAAATCAATCCTGGGAACCATTCGCAAGCACCACGGCGGCCGGGTGCTGGATGTGAAGCTGAAACGCAAAAAAGGCCGCTCCTGGTACGAAATCCGCATTCTGGACAAAACCGATCGTGTGCGCGAGTTGAAGGTGCCCGCCTCCCGGCGGCACCGGAATTTCAATATCAGACGATGATGCTGCCAGAAGGGGGGCAATGATGCGCGTGCTCATCGTGGAGGATAACGAGGCCATCGCCCGCGACATCGGCGAACATCTGGAACAGGCGGGCTATGTGGTGGATTATGCCTTCGATGGCGAGGAAGCCGACTTCAAGGGCTTCACCGAGGATTATGATGCCGTCATCCTCGACCTCGGTCTGCCGAAAGTGGACGGGCTGACCGTGTTGCGCAACTGGCGGGCGGAAGGGCGCACCTTTCCGGTGCTGGTGCTGACCGCGCGCGGCAGCTGGCAGGAGCGCGTGGCCGGCATCGACGCCGGCGGCGACGACTACGTGGTGAAGCCCTTCGAGATGGAAGAGGTTCTGGCGCGGCTGCGCGCCATCATCCGCCGTTCGCGCGGGCTGGCCAGCCCCATCATCCGCATCGGCCCGCTGGAGCTGGACACCCGCGCGGCGCGCGCCATCCTGCACGGCAAGGCGCTGGATCTGACGCCGCTGGAATACCGCCTGCTAAGCTATCTGGCGCACAACCAGGGGCGCGCCGTGCCGCGCATGGAGCTGATGGAACACATCTACGAGGGCGACACCGACCGCAACCCGAACACCCTGGACGTGCTGGTGGGGCGCCTGCGGCGCAAGATCGGCCCTGGCTTCGTCCTCACCCGGCGCGGCCATGGCTACATGCTGGTGAATCCGAAAGCCGAGAATTCATGCGCCTGAATGTTCACCATCTCATGCCGCGCTCTCTGCACTGGCGGCTGCTGCTGCTCTCCGTGGTGGTGATGGCCCCGGCATTGACACTCCTGGCCTGGCAGCTTTCCCATACCTTCGAGCAGAGCGTGGAAGCGCGCGTGCACCGCGAGCTGGAAAACCACCTCAATCAGCTCATCGCCCGCGTACACCCGCAACCGGGTGGCAGGCTGAAGCTGACCGGCCATCTGAGCGATCCGCGCTTCAACGTGCCGCTGAGCGGCCTCTACTGGCAGGTGAACGATGGCGACAGGCCGCTGCTGCGCTCGCGTTCGCTGTGGGATTCGGCGCTGGCCATCACGGCGGACATGCCCAAACAGGGCGGCGTGCACGAATATACGTTGAAAGGACCACGCGACGAGGAGCTTTATGCATTGGTGCGCGGCGTGTGGCTGGACGTGCCCGTGGCAAACGATGGGAGCGGCACGGGCCATGAGCGGCCGCATCGCTATATCTTCACCGTGGCCGTGGATCATGGCGAGATTTCCGCCGCCGAGGCCGCCTTCAACCGCCAGCTCTACATCGGGCTGGTGGCGCTCGCCGTCATCCTGTTCATCACCATCGTCACGCAAATCCTCTGGGGCCTGAAGCCGCTGGACCGGTTGCGGCGACAACTGGAAGAGGTGCGCTCCGGCGAGCGCAGGCAGCTTGCGGCGCCGGACGTCGCCGAGCTGGCGCCATTCATCGACGATCTCAACAGGTTACTGAAGGCGCAGGAAAAAAATCTGGAGGAAGCGCGGGCCCGCGCCGGCAACCTGGCGCATGGCATGAAGACGCCGCTGGCGGTGCTGGGGGCGCGCGCTCGCGACCTGAAGCGGCGCGGCCTGCACGAGGACGCCGCCGACATCGAGGAGCAGATCCGGCAACTGAGCCGCCACATCGAACACGAGCTGGCGCGCAGCAAGATTCATGGCGCCCGCGCCGCCGCGCACCAGACGCCGGCGAAGAAGGTGCTGGAGGGCATAGCGCGGGCGCTGAAGCCCGTGAATGACGCCGTCACATGGCGGCTGGAGGTGGAGGACGGCATCGCCCTGCCCATGGAGAAAGGCGACCTGATGGAGCTGGCGGGAAACCTGATGGAAAACGCCGCCAAATGGGCGCGCTCGCGGGCCATCGTGCGCTGCTATTCCGATGTGCGCGGCCGCCCTTGCCTGGTGGTGGAGGACGACGGTCCCGGCGTGCCACCGGAGCAATACGACATCATTCTGAAGCGCGGCGCGCGACTGGACGAACAGGTGCGGGGCAACGGCCTGGGCCTGGCCATCGTTCACGACATCGTGCAGTCCTATGGCTATGCCTTGCGCTTCTTTCCCTCGGAGATGGGCGGGCTGGGCGTATGTATCATCTTCGC
>JALVFB010000126.1 GCA_027030295.1 Hyphomicrobiales bacterium | reverse complement strand
TGGAGAACTGGCGGGTATTCGGAGCGCTGCGCGAGCGCAAGGATCACTTCTGAAACTTGTGCGTGCGCACTGGCTGATCTAAACTGGCTCTGCAGGAAGGGAGGATGGGCGCATCGCGGGAGGATCGCCCATGATGAGCGGATTCATCTCGGCCGCGGCGGGCGCCATCCTGGCGCTGGCGTTCATCACGCCACAGCAGGCGCACGCCATGTCCCTGAGTTTTTCCTGGGGGCCGACGAAATCCTGTTTCGACCGCAATTCACCACCCATTCGTCTGAGGGGCGTGCCGAAGGGCACGAAGAAAATCCGCTTTCGCATGAAGGATCTTGACGCGCCGATGTATCCACATGGCGGCGGCGTGGTGAAGTACACTGGCAGGAACGCATTTCCCTACGGCAGCTTTCGCTACAAGGGGCCATGCCCGCCCAGCCGCCATCGCTATCGCATCACGGCCGAGGCGCTGGATGCCAGCGGCCGCGTGCTGGCCCGCGCATCCGCGGTTCGTTCATTCAAACGCTGATACCAGGCTGCGCAAAGGTTGACCGGTGAAACCGCCCCGCGTCCCCACCCAAGCCCTTGTTTTTCATAATTTGGGGGTTGGGTGGGGGCGCGGGGCGGTGGGTGGTTCTCTATACATATTGGTATGACATGCGAAATGCCGGTGGCGCCTTGCGCGCCATCGGCTGGCCCGCGACTGGCGAACCGTCTGGCAATTACGCATTTCCCCGCAGGCGGCGGCAAATGTCCTCCAACTGCTCCAGGGTGCGCCATTCCACGCTCAGCCGCCCTCCCTTCCGGCCCTTGCGCTGAATGCGCACGGCCATGCCCAGCGCCTCTTCCAGCTCGCGCTCCAGCGCCTTCACGTCCGGCCCTTCCTCGGCCGGCGCGCGTCTGCCGACGGATGCCGCCTTGCCTTCTTCCTGCGACAGACGTTCCGCCTCGCGCACCGACAGGCCCAGCTTCGCGATCTTCTTCGCCAGCGATGTGGGGTCGTCCACCGTCACCAGCGTGCGCGCATGTCCGGCGGAGAGCGCACCGTCGCGAATCATGGCCAGCACGTCTTCCGGCAGATTCAGCAGTCGCAGGGTGTTGGCCACGTGCGAGCGGCTCTTGCCGATGATCTCGGCCAGCTGCTGCTGGGTATATCCGAACTGATCGATGAGCCGCCGATAACCCTGCGCCTCTTCCAAGGCATTCAGGTCGGCCCGCTGCACGTTTTCGATCAGCGCCACCTCCAGCGCCTCGCGCTCGGAAAGCTCGCGCACGATCACCGGCACCTCGTGCACGCCGGCCATTTGCGCCGCCCGCCAGCGCCGCTCGCCGGCGACGATCTCGTAACGTCCCGGCTGTTCCGCCGGCCGCACCAGGATGGGCTGCAACAGGCCCTTTTCGCGGATGGACTGGGCCAGCTCGGACAGTTCCGCCTCGTCGAAGTTCTGGCGCGGATTGAAGGGACTGGGCAACAGATCGGCCACCGCCACGGTCCTTGGCCCCTTTTCCCCGGCAACGGCGGCATCATCCACCACCACATCATCGCCGATGAGCGCGGCCAGCCCCCGTCCCAGCCGTTTTTTCGAAGCGTTCATGGTCCGATTCCCTTTCGATTCGATAACGTTTCGCAAACGAATCAATCAGAGCGAATCTCGCGCTCCCGGCGGATAATTTCGGATGCGAGTCGAATATAGGCCTGCGCGCCCGCGCAACGCTGGTCATACAGCAGCACCGGCTTGCCGTGCGACGGCGCTTCCGACACCCGCACGTTGCGCGGAATGATGGTCTGATAGACCTTCTCGCCCAGCACGCTGCGCACGTCTTCCGCCACCTGGGCGGAAAGCGAATTGCGCCTGTCATACATGGTGAGAACGATACCCTGGATGGACAGACGTGGGTTCAGTGTCTTGCGCACCCGCTCCACCGTTCTCAGCAGCTGCGACAGCCCCTCCAGCGCGAAATATTCACACTGCAACGGCACCAGCACCGCGTCCGCCGCCGCCAGCGCGTTGATGGTGAGCAGATTCAGCGATGGCGGACAATCCACCAGCACATAGGTGTAACCATCGCGATTGGGCAGGCTTTTCGCGATGGCGTCTCTCAGCCGGAAGGCCTTGCGCTCGAATTCCGCCAGCTCAAGCTCCGCCCCCAGCAGATCCAGCGACGATGGCGCGCAATCCAGCCCCGGGATGCCGCTCTTCTGGATGATGTCGGCGAGATCGGCTTCCCCGATGAGCACCTCATAGGTGGAGCGCCCCCGGGGAGCGCGCTCCAGCCCCAGCCCGGTGGTGGCGTTGCCCTGCGGATCCATGTCGATGACCAGCACCTTTTCGCCCACCGCCACCAGCGCCGTACCCAGGTTGATGGCCGTGGTGGTCTTGCCCACGCCGCCCTTCTGGTTGGCGATGGCGAGAATGCGCAACTCCTTGTTTTCTTCAGCCACGGCGAACCTCACGCACCATCAGGATATTTCCTTCCGCATCCGTAACGGATGGTATCGTTTGCGAATCGAAGTGCCAGTTTTCCGCTTCCGCCCGCTCCATTTCCCGTTGCAGGCCCCTGCCTTTCGCAAACAGGCCAATGGCCCCGCACTGCAACAACGGCCACGCCAGCGCCAGCAGTTTCGGCAACGGCGCCAGCGCCCGCGCCGTGATGGCCGTTCGCATATCCGCCTTCAGCATGGCCGGATCGAGCGATTCGATTCGCGCCTGATGAATGTTTACATCAATTCCGGCCTCTTGCGCCACCTGCCTGAGGAAAGCGCACTTGCGGGCTGTGGATTCCACCAGATGCACATCCAGCGACGGATCGGCCAGCGCCAGCACCAGCCCCGGCACGCCGCTGCCCGTGCCGAGATCGATCACCCGCCGCAGCCCTTCGGCGCGCAAAATCGGCAGCAATTGCAGCCCATCGGCCACGTGCCGCCCCCAGACCTGCGCCAGGGTGGAGGGCGCCACCAGGTTGATATGGGCGTTCCACTTTTCCAGCGCCTCCGCATAGGTGCGCAAGCGCGCGCAAGCCGCCTCGTCCAGACCGAAAAAGCCGCAGACCTCATCTGCCCCGGCATGCGCAGAGAGAATGGACATGGGTTGTTGCTGTTCCAGCTTCATCCATCTGTCAAGAGGCCTGCCCGCCGAAGGCGGCGGCCCGCAGGGCCGCCCTTGACAGATGGATGAAGCTGAAGGAATGGTCTTGAAGCGCCAATGACGACAAATCGTCATTGGCGCTTTTCTCAGCCAATTCTCTATACCGTTTCCCTGACCCCTTCCAGCCGCCGGATGGCGGCGATGAGAATGGCCAGCGCCGCCGGCGTGATGCCGTCGATGCGCTGCGCCTGGGCGATGCTGGCCGGCCGATGTCTCCTGAGTTTCTCGCGAATCTCGTTGGACAGGCCGGGAATGGCGTCCACGTCCAGCTCGCGTGGAATGCGCAAGCGCTCCTC
>JALVFB010000125.1 GCA_027030295.1 Hyphomicrobiales bacterium | reverse complement strand
CCCATGTGAAGGGCTGGCCGGCGATCAGCGGCGCCTCCGGCACGGGCGGCATGACCGGCAATGTCTTTCGCCTGAAGCTGAAGGGCGGAGAGGCCCTGTTGCCATCCGGCGACAGGATCGCGTCCGTGCAAGGCGCCATGCAGGCGCGCGACCTGGCCGCGAAAGTCTCGCCCGCCACCATTTCCGTGCGGGCGGCGGGCCGGGCGCGCACCTTTCTGGAGCTGGTGGATCTGCCGCCGCTGAAGCTGGCCACCCGCGCCGCGGTGCCCAAGGACATGCTGAAGGGCGACGCCGAGGTGCGGGTTTCGCTCTTCCTGCCGCTGTCGCGCCGCATGACGGGCGAGGATGTGCGCGTCTCTTCAGCCGAAGCCACGGTGCGCAACGCCCGCATCGCCGGCATCGTGAAGAACGGCGTGTTGAAGGATGGCGCGGTGCGCATTTCCTATGCCGACGACGCGCTGCGGGCGGAAGGCAAGGGGAAGTTCAGGGACGTGCCGCTGACCTTCCTGTGGCGGCGCGACTTGCGCCAGCCGGCTGGCCGCAACCGGGTGACGATAAGGACCCGGCTGAGCGATGATGACCGCAGGCGGCTGGGCGCGGAACTCGCTCCCTGGATCGCCGGGCCTGTCGCGATCACCGCCGAGGCCGTCTATGGCAAGGACGGCATGGAAGGGGCGGATGTGCGCCTCGACCTGGGCAAGGTGCGCATGGCCCTGCCCGCCATCAACTGGCGGCGCCCGCCCCGCAAGGGCACGAAAGGCTCCTTCCGGGTGGAATTCGACGACAAGGGCGTGGTCATTCGTCGGATACGGGTTTCCGGCCCGGGCGGGCTGCGAGTGCATGGCCAATTGCGCCTTGATCCCGATGGCGGCTTTCGCAGCGCCACCTTTTCGCGTTTCGAGCTGGACGCGAACAATCGCCTGGCGCTGGACATCAAACGCGAGGGGCAGCGGTTCAAGGTTCTGGCGGCGGGGCCGATCTTCGATGCCCGCCCCCTCATCCTCCAGCTTTTCGCGCCGGAGCGCGCCATGGATCGCACGCTGGATGAAATCGACCTGCGCGTGAACATCAGCAAGGTGCTGGCTCTGCGGGGCGACTTCATCACCGACGTGCGCGGCACCGTGCAGGTGCGCGCGGGCCGCGTGTATCTGGCCACCCTGCAGGGGCGCTTTCCCTCCGGAGCCGAAGTGACGCTGGATTTGCAACCGGCGGCGAATGGCTTGCAGCGTTTGCGCATCCTCACCACTGACGGCGGCGCCCTGCTGCGCGCCGCCGGGCTGTATTCCCGCGTCATCGGCGGCAGGGCGGAGTTCACCGCCTTGCTCAAGAGCGGCGTGTATGGCGGCGTGCGCCGTGGTCTGTTCAGGATGCAACATTTTCAGGTGCGCGGAGACCGCCGCCTGAGCAGGCTCAATCGCGACCGCAAACGAGGGCGCGGTCCCCGGCAGGGGCACCGCTTCGGAAAACTCGTGCTGCCCTTTTCCACCGACGGCCGCTTCATCCGCATCGGCGATGCGCTGGTGAAAAGCCCGGAGATTGGCGCCACGGCCAACGGCATCATCCGCCGCGCCGATGGCGCCATGGACATTGGCGGAGTCATCATTCCCGCCTATGCGCTGAACACCGCGCTGGGCAAGATCCCGGTGCTGGGGGTGCTGCTCACCGGCAAGCCGGGCGAGGGGGTGTTCGGCATGACCTTCGCGCTCAAGGGCACCATTCAGCAGCCGAAATTTCTCGTCAACCCGCTTTCGACCGTCGCCCCCGGCATTCTCCGCCAGCTTTTTCATCTGGGCGGTCAGAACGTGAATCCCGACGGCACCCCTCTGCGTCGCACTCCCACCCGCAAGCGCCCCCGCAGCCGCACCAATCTCGCCAATGGCGGCTGACGGGCCTATTTGCGGCCGAAGAGCTTTTCCACGTCATCCCAGGAGAGCTTCACCCAGGTGGGGCGGCCGTGGTTGCACTGCCCCGAACGCGGCGTGGCCTCCATTTCGCGCAGCAGCGCGTTCATCTCCTCCACGCTCAGCCGCCGCCCGGCGCGCACCGAATGATGGCAGGCGAAGGTCGCCAGCACGTGGTCGATTTTTTCCGACAATGACAGCGGCATGCCGTCGGCGGCGAGATCGGCCGCCACGTCGCGCACCAGCCGGGCGATGTCCGCGCCCGCCAGGATGGCCGGTATCTCGCGCACCGCCACGGCGTCTTCCCCGAAGCCTTCCACCACCAGCCCCAGCCCGGCCAGCTCCTCCGCCGCGTCCAGCAGCGCCTGTCGCGACACCGCGTCCAGCGCCACCACCTCCGGCACCAGCAGCGCCTGCCGCGCCACCCCTTGCGTCGTCTTCTGGCGCTTGAGCCGCTCATAGACCAGCCGTTCGTGCGCCGCGTGCTGATCGACGATCACCAGCCCGTCCGCCGTTTCGGCGACGATATAGGTGGCGTTCAGCTGCGCCTTGGCCACCCCAAGCGGCAGGTCGGGGGAGGGCGCGGCCTGCGTCGGCATGTCCGGCGTGGGGGCTTCTGCGCGCGCCTCTTCCAGGCCGGCGGTGGGGGCGGCGACGGGTTCCGCCAGCGGCGCCTGCATGGCCAACGCCATCGCCCGCTGCGCGCCATCGCCGCGCGCCACGGGTGGCGGCGCGGACGGCGCGGCGCTGCCCCCGGCCAGCTTGCGCACGGCGCCGGACAGCGTGCCGGCGGTGCGCCGCGCGTGCGCGTCCAGCCCGGCGCGCAGGGCGGAGATGATCAGCCCCTTCACCAGATTGGCGTCGCGAAACCGCACCTCGCGCTTGGCCGGGTGCACGTTCACGTCCACCAGTTCCGGCGCGCATTCGATGTCCAGCACCAGCAGCGGATGCCGCCCCGCCGCCAGCACGTCGCGATAGGCCGCGCGCAGCGCGCCGGAAAGCTGCCTGTCCTGCACCGGCCGGCCATTGACGAACACGAACTGCATGTCCGCCTGTCCGCGCGAAAAGGTGGGCAACGAGGCCAGACCCGAGACGCGGAAGGCCGCGCGTTCCGCCTCGAAGGGAAAGGCGTTGGCGACGAACTCGCGCCCCAGGATGGCGGCGATGCGCTGTTCGCGCGTTTGCGCCGGCAGGTCGATCACCCGGCGCTGTTCGGTAACGAAGCTCATGGCCACGTTTGCGTGCGCCAGCGCCAGCCGCCGGAAAATGGCCAGCGCCGCCATGGCCTCCGCCCGCGCGCTGCGCAGGAACTTGAGCCTGGCCGGGGTGGCGAAAAACAGATCGCGCACGCTCACCGTGGTGCCCGGCGCCCGCGCCGCCGGCCGCGGGCCGGACTTCACCCCGCCTTCCACGCGCATTTCCCAGGCTTCCGGCGCGCCGGCCGGGCGCGAAACGATGGAAAGCCGCGCCGCCGCCCCGATGGCCGCCAGCGCCTCGCCGCGAAATCCGAGGGTGGAGATGCGCACCAGATCGTCATCGGC
>JALVFB010000124.1 GCA_027030295.1 Hyphomicrobiales bacterium | reverse complement strand
TACCACGATGATGTCGCCGACGGAAGCATACTTGCGCTTCGACCCGCCCAGCACCTTGATGCACTGCACCTTGCGGGCGCCGGAGTTGTCGGCGACATCCAGCTTGGTTTCCACCTGTATCATGGCAACACCCGTTCAGCCATTAGGTTGTTCGTCGTTGTTCCTTCACCCGGCAACGGCCGCAAGCCCGCGTGCCGGACGCGCGATGCGATGCCTCAGGCGCGGGCCGCCTCCACCCGTTCGATCACCCGCCAGCGCTTCTTGCGCGACAGCGGCCGGCACTCCTCGATGCGCACCACGTCGCCCACCTTGAACTCGTTGTTCTCGTCATGGGCGTGATATTTCTTGGTGCGGCGCACCGTCTTCTTGTAGAGCGGATGGGTGAAACGGCGCTCCACCAGAACGACGACCGTCTTGTCGTTCGTGTCCGAGACCACCGTGCCCTGCAATATGCGCTTCGGCATCGTCCTCAACTCTCTTTCATCGGATTCGGCGAGGCCCCATATGGCCGCTTTCGCCGAACGGTTTCAACCCTTTTCAGCCCCTGCGGCAAGCGCTTCAGGCGGCTTCCCGCCCTTTCTTGCGCCGCGCGGTCAGCTCCGTCTTGATGCGCGCGATGTCGCGCCGCACCTGGCGGATGCGCGCGGTGTTCTCCAGCTGGCCGGAAGCCTTCTGGAAGCGCAGATTGAACTGTTCCTTCTTCAGATCGAGCAGCTTGCTCCTCAGCTCCTCGTCACTCATCGCTCTCACTTCGGCCGGCTTCATGACCATGCCTCCGATATCATTCCGTTGTCATTCATTCGCCGGAGCGCGCCACGAAACGGCACTTCACCGGCAGCTTGGCCGCCGCCAGGCGCATGGCCTCCTCCGCCACCTCGCGCGGCACGCCGTCGATCTCGAACAGGATGCGGCCGGGCTGCACGCGCGCGGCCCAGTATTCCACCGAGCCCTTGCCCTTGCCCATGCGCACTTCCGTCGGCTTGGCCGTCACCGGCAGATCGGGGAACACGCGGATCCACACCTTGCCGGCGCGCTTCATGTGGCGGGTCATGGCGCGGCGGGCGGCCTCGATCTGGCGCGCGGTGATGCGCTCCGCCTGCAGCGCCTTCAGGCCATAGGCGCCGAAGGTGAGATAGGTGCCGCCCTTGGCGACGCCACGGTTGCGCCCCTTCTGCACCTTGCGGAATTTCGTGCGTTTCGGCTGCAACATGGTTCAGTCTCCCGAAATTCTCGAGCCTCAGGCGCGGGCCTCGCGGCGCCCCTCGCGGCGACGCCCGCCGCCGCGGCGCGGCCGGCCGCCGCTCTCCTGCAGTTCCTTGTCGTGCTTTTCCTGGGCGAAGGGATCGTGCTCCATCAGCTCGCCCTTGAAGATCCACACCTTGATGCCGTTGGTGCCATAGGCGGTCACGGCGGTGGCGGTGCCGTAGTCGATGTGGGCGCGCAGCGTGTGCAGCGGCACCCGGCCCTCGCGATACCACTCGGTGCGGGCGATCTCGGCGCCGCCCAGGCGGCCGCCGCAATTGATGCGAATGCCCTCCGCGCCCATGCGCATGGCCGACTGCACGGCGCGCTTCATGGCGCGGCGGAAGGCCACGCGGCGCTCCAGCTGCTGGGCGATGTTGTCCGCCACCAGTTGCGCGTCGATCTCGGGCTTGCGCACCTCCACCACGTTCAGATGCACGTCCGTGCCGGCGATCTGCGAGAGCTTGCGGCGCAGTTTCTCGATGTCGGCGCCCTTCTTGCCGATGATGACGCCGGGGCGCGCGGTGTGGATGGTCACGCGGCACTTCTTGTGCGGGCGCTCGATGACGACCTTCGAAACACCGGCGTTCTTCAGGTGCTTGCGGATGTAGTCGCGCACCTTCAGGTCGGCGTGCAGCAGGTCGCCGTATTCGCCCTTGTCCGCGTACCAGCGCGAATCCCAGGTGCGGTTGACGCCGAGGCGGAACCCGATCGGATTGACTTTCTGGCCCATCAGTTCACCTCCTCAACTTCGCGCACGACGATGGTGAGCCGCGAGAACGGCTTCAGGATCCGCCCCACCCGGCCGCGCGCCCGCGGGCGCCAGCGCTTCATCACCAGCGACTTGCCGACGTAGGCCTCGGCGACGATCAGGTTGTCGATGTCGAGACCGTGATTGTTTTCCGCGTTGGCGATGGCCGATTCCAGCGTCTTCTTCACCTCGCGCGCGACGCGCTTGCGCGAGAACTCGAGCGTCGCCAGCGCCTTGTCCACCGGCTTCTTGCGGATCATCCGCGCCACCTCGTTGAGCTTGATGGGGCTGGTGCGGATCATCCGGTTCACGGCCCAGGCCTCGTTGTCGGCCAATCGGCGCGGATTCTTGCGCTTGCCCATGGCTTACTTCCTCTTCGCTTTCTTGTCGGCCCCGTGCCCGTAATAGGTGCGGGTGGGCGCGAATTCGCCGAACTTGTGGCCCACCATCTCTTCCGTCACCAGCACCGGCACATGCTTGCGGCCATTGTGCACGGCGAAGGTGAGGCCGACGAACTGCGGCAGGATGGTGGAACGGCGCGACCAGATCTTGATGGGCGCCGCACGGCCGGATTCGCGCGCCTTCTCCGCCTTCTTCAGCAGATACGGATCGACGAACGGGCCTTTCCAGACTGAACGAGCCATGTTGACCGTTTCCCTTGATTACTTCCGCTTCTTGCGCAGATGACGCGACCGCACGATGTATTTGTCCGTGGCCTTGTTGCGGCGGGTGCGCGCGCCCTTGGTGGGCTTGCCCCACGGGGTCACCGGGTGGCGGCCGCCGGAGGTCTTGCCCTCGCCGCCGCCGTGCGGGTGATCCACCGGGTTCATGGCCACGCCGCGGGTGTGCGGGCGGCGGCCCAGCCAGCGCGAACGCCCGGCCTTGCCCAGGTTGATGTTCATGTGATCGGGGTTGGACACCGCGCCGACGGTGGCCATGCATTCGGCGCGCACCATGCGCACCTCGCCGGACTTGAGCCGCAGCATGGCGTAGCCGGCGTCACGCCCCACCAGCTGGGCGTAGGTGCCGGCGGCCCGCGCGATCTGGCCGCCCTTGCCCGGCTTCATCTCCACATTGTGGATGATGGTGCCGATGGGCATCACCGACAGCGGCATGGCGTTGCCCGGCTTCACGTCCAGCTGCTGGTCGGAGGCCATGATGACATCGCCCGGCTGCATGCGCTGCGGGGCCAGGATATAGGCCAGCTCACCGTCTTCATATTCGATGAGCGCGATGAATCCGGTGCGGTTCGGGTCGTATTCCAGGCGCACCACCTTGGCCGGCACCTCCTTCTTGGCGCGCTTGAAGTCGATGCGGCGATAGGTGCGCTTGTGCCCGCCACCACGATGGCGCGCGGTCACCCGGCCATGATTGTTGCGCCCGCCGGTCTTGGTCAGACCCTCGGTGAGCTGCTTCACGGGCTTGCCCTTGTGCAGCTCGGAGCGATCGAC
>JALVFB010000123.1 GCA_027030295.1 Hyphomicrobiales bacterium | reverse complement strand
ATGCCGGGAGAGGTGATCGACGACGATCTCGCCATCGCCTGTGGCGAAGGGGCCATTCGCCCGCTGCTGTTGCAGCGCGAGGGCAAGGCGCCGATGGAACGCGCGGCCTTTCTGCGCGGTTTTCCGGTGGCGAAAGGCACGCGCGTGGTGGCGAGCGAGAATGCCTGAAACGGAGCCTGTTCATGCCCCGATACGCCCTGCTGGTGGAATATGACGGCGCGCCGTTCGTCGGCTGGCAGCGGCAGGCGAATGGCCCTGCCGTGCAGCAGGCGCTGGAAGAGGCGGTGGCCAGACTCACCGGCGAGGAAGCTCGGGTGCAGGGCGCGGGGCGCACGGACGCCGGGGTGCATGCCATCGGCCAGGTGGCGCATGTCGATCTTTCGAGGGAATGGCCGGCGCACAAGCTGCGCGCGGGGTTGAACTTTCATCTGCGGCCAAACCCGGTGGTGGTGCGTGACGCCGCACGGGTGGCGGAGGATTTCCACGCCCGATTTTCCGCCGTGAAGCGGCATTATCTCTACCGCATTCTCAACCGTCCGGCGCCGCCGGCGCTGGACGCGGGGCGGGTGTGGCACGTGCCCGTGGCGCTGGATGCGGCCATCATGCACGAGGCGGCGCGGGCGCTGGTGGGCAGGCACGACTTCACCACCTTTCGCGCCAGCCAGTGCCAGGCGGACAGTCCGGTTAAGACGCTCGACGAAATTTCCGTCTCGCGTGTGGGCGAAGAGGTGCGCATCCGCTGTTCGGCCCGTTCCTTTCTGCACAACCAGGTGCGCTCCATCGCCGGGTCGCTGAAGCTGGTGGGCGAGGGCAAGTGGACGGCCGGCGACTTGCGCGCGGCGCTGGAGGCGTGTGATCGCGCCGCCTGCGGGCCGGTGGCGCCGCCGCAAGGGTTGTATCTGGTGCGGGTGGATTATCCGGAAGGTCCCTTCGGCGAGGAGGGGTGAACGGGCGAATTTGCCATTCTGGTTTCCAACATATTGAAAGAACGAGTATTTTACCCCGTATTAGGGTATCATGACGCCATTCGTTAGCAATTCCTTTCCATGATGAACGGAATCTGAATGGGTCGTTCAGCGGGAGTTTTACCTTTGCCTGCTATTCTCCCGGTCAGATGGAAGATGATCCATCGGATCCGGAGCCTGAGCCGGCAGTGGGGGCAACAGGCTGGCGCAGATGGGAGGTGAAATTCATGCGTCTGGTCGCCCACTTCATGGTTTTCCTGCTGGCTGCCGCAGCCCTGTTGAACAGCGTGCTGGTGCGGGTGGAGGTGAGGAGACAGGATGTCGTCGGGCCGGGTCGGGCCGAAACATCCGGCAGTCTGGTCATCTACAAGACTCCGTCCGCTCCCGGGTGGCCGCTGTTGCGGCAGGTGCGTGACGGAAGCCGGGCGCCGATGTCGCCGGACTGTCCGATCGGATATTGCCAGGATGTTTGAGGAAATGATGCGTTTGCGATTGTCGTGATCCCCAGGGAACCGTCCGGCCTCTCCCCCATCCCCCTCGAAGTCCCCCCATGGTCGGCGGTTCCCCATTCCCCCAGCCGGTTTTCCCCTCGACCGGCCACGTGCCTTGCCCCGCCGATCCCCTCCGGCGGGGCCTTTTTTGCGCGCCGACGTTGACAGGGCCTTTCGCATGGGGCCACACAAGACTGGCAACCATGTAGAAAGGGAATCGATCTTGCGCATCCTGTTCGTGTGCCTGGGCAACATCTGCCGTTCGCCGATGGCGGAAGGGCTGTTTCGCCGGGAACTGGAGCGGCGGGGCATCGATCATCTGGTGGAGGTGGATTCCGCCGGAACGGGCGACTGGCACGTGGGCGAGGCGCCCGATCCCCGGGCGCGGCGGGCCATCGCGCGGCGCGGGGTGGACATCTCGCATTTGCGCGGACGGCAGGTGCGGCCGCGCGATCTGGACGATTTCGACCTGATCCTGGCCATGGACGCGGAAAATTTCTCCGACCTGCTGGCGCTGGCCGACGATCGGCAGATGGAACGCATCCGGTTGTTTCTGGACTTCGCGCCACAGACGGGCAGGCGCGAGGTGCCCGACCCCTATTTCGGCGGGGAGGACGGGTTCGAGCTGGTGCTGGACCTGCTGCAGGCGGCGGCGGAAGGGTTGGCGGATCACGTGGAAAAGGAACTGCGGCGACAGGGACGGCTTCAACGGGCATGAATTCGTCTTTCCGGCAGGATCGGCGGCGGGCCAGGCGGGCGCAGGAGCCGCGCACGCGGGCGCCGGAGCGGGAAGAGCTGCTGGCGGAAGTGGATTGCGGCGGGCGCATGGTGGAGGTGATGGTGCGCCGCCAGCCGCGGGCGAAACGCATCGTTCTGCGCCTGCCACAGGGGTGTCCGCGGGCGGTGGTGAGCGTGCCGCCGGGCGTGGCGCTGAGCGAGGGGCTGGCGTTCGCCAGGAGCCGGGCGGACTGGATCGCGCGGCGTCTCGATGAGCGCGGCGAGGTGGTGCCGTTTGCGCACGGCATGCGCATCCCCTACCGTGGCGAGGAGCACGTCATCATGCACGTGCCGGGACGGCGCGGCACGGTGTGGCGCGAGGAAGTGGCGGGCGTTCGAAGGTTGTGCGTGGCCGGTGATGAAGCGCATCTGCCGCGGCGGCTGACGGATTGGCTGAAACGGCAGGCACGGCGGGAGCTGCTGAAAAGCTGCCGGAAATACGCGGCGGCGATGGGAACGCGCTTCTCCCGCCTGTCGGTGCGTGATCAGAAAAGCCGTTGGGGATCGTGTTCGTCGAAGGGGAGCCTGAGCTTTTCCTGGCGGGTGATCCTGGCGCCGGACTTCGTGCTCGACTACCTGGCGGCGCACGAGGTGGCGCATCTAGAGGAGATGAACCATTCGCCGCGCTTCTGGCGGCTGGTGGACGCGCATTGCCCGCACTGGAAGGAGGCGGAGCGCTGGCTGAAGAAACACGGGGCGGGGTTGCACCTGATCGGCGCGTCATGAGGTGGCGTGCGCGCATGGTGATGGCGTCGATCGTGCTGCCGCTCGTGGTGGGGGCAGGCATGGCGAAACCTTCGAGCAGGTTGCGCGCAGTGGCCTTTTCCGCGCTGCCGGGCTGGGCGCAGGCCGATCATTCGCTGGCGCTGGCGGCGTTCAGGCGCTCGTGCGCGGCGATGCTGAAACCGGACTACGTGTGGCGCAAGGCGGCTTTCGGCGGCAAGCCGGAGGACTGGAAACCGGTGTGCGCGGCGGCGCTGAAACTGCCGCAACGGGTTTCGCGGCAGGCGGCGCGGGCGTTTTTCGAGAAGCATTTTCTGCCCGTCTCGCCGCTGCTGACGCACAAGCCCGGCGGACTGTTCACCGGCTATTATGAACCGGAGGTGGCCGGCAGCCTGCGGCGCCAAGGGCCGTATCGGGTGCCGCTGCACGCACGGCCCGCCGATCTGGTGCGCCTGAAGCCGAAGGATGCGGCGCGGCTGGGCGTGGCCTTCGGGCGCTACGAGAAGGGG
>JALVFB010000122.1 GCA_027030295.1 Hyphomicrobiales bacterium | reverse complement strand
TGTTCATCCGCTGCCCTCCCCGACGTATTCACGCGAAATGGCCTTCTTCTCCTTGCCCAGGAAGATGGTGGGCGTGCGCGAGCCGACGAGACCACGCGGCTTCCACACCATGATGACCACCATCAACAGGCCGAACAGCAGCATGCGGTATTCGCTGGGGTCGAAATGTTCCACCCCGAAGCGCGTCTCCACGAACTGCTTGAGCCAGTCCATGTTGCGCAGGGCCTCGAAGCCGCCGATCATCACCAGCGAGGCCAGCGCCACGCCCACCTGGCTGCCCAGGCCGCCAAGCACGACGATGGCGAGGATGATGGCCGATTCGATGAAGGTGAAACTCTCCGGCGAGATGAAACCCTGGCGCGTGGCGAAGAAGGAGCCGCCCAGCCCGCCGAAGAAGGCGCCGATGGCGAACGCGGTCAATTTGGTGTTCGTGGTGTTGATGCCCAGCGTGCGGCAGGCGATCTCGTCCTCGCGCATGGCCTCCCAGGCGCGGCCCACCGGCAGGCGGCGCAGCCGGTTGGTGACGACATAGGTGATCATCGCCAGCACCAGGATGATGTAATAGAGGAAGATGATGCGGTGCATGGACGAATAGGGAATGCCGAAGAACTGGTGGAAGGTGTGCTCGCCGAAACGCTTGAATTCGAGGCCGAAGAAGGTGGGGCGCGGAATGCCCGAAATGCCGTCCGGCCCGCCGGTGACGCTCTGCCAGTTGAGCAGGATGACGCGGATGATCTCGCCAAACGCCAGGGTGACGATGGCCAGATAGTCGCCGCGCAGGCGCAGCACCGGAAAGCCCAGGATCATGCCCCACATGGCGGCCAGCAGGCCAGCCAGCGGCAGCACCGTCCAGAAGCCCAGGCCGAAGGTCTTGGCCAGCAGGGCGTAGGAATAGGCGCCGACGGCATAGAAGGCCACGTAGCCGAGATCCAGCAGGCCGGCGTAGCCCACCACCACGTTCAGCCCCCAGCCCAGCAGCACGTAGGTGAGCACCAGGGTGGCGATGTCCATGTGATAGCGCTGGACGCCGGAAATGAAGGGCAGCACGAAGGCCAGCAGCAGCAGCGCGACGCCGATCCAGCGCAGCCACGGCCCGACGGCGGCGCCCAGCGACGCCCCCGCCCGGCCCAGCAAGCGCGGCAGGGCGGCGTCGTCCTTCCACCAGAACAGGCGCAGCAGAAAACGCCCGATACCAACGCCGAGGAAGGCATAGAGCACCCAGTGCCAGCGGTAGCTCAGCTCCAGCCCGGTGGGGGTATCCACCGTGCGCACGCCGAGGATGAAGGAGGCCAGCACGGCGGCCAGCAGCCCGGCCATGAAGGATTCCGTCGCCGCTTCCAGCACGGGGTTGCGGCGCGGGGCGTGTGCCGTGGCGGCGGTTTGTGCCTGTGCGTCGCTCATTGTCCGGTTCCCCTCGCGCGGCTTGCCTATACTTTCTCCACTTCCGGCTTGCCGAGCAGGCCGGAGGGCAGGAAGATGAGCGTGATGGCGAGAATGGAGAAGGCCGCCACGTCCTTGTATTCGATGGTGAAATAGGCCGACCAGAAGGTTTCGATGAGGCCGATGATGAGCCCGCCCAGCATGGCGCCCGGCAGCGAACCGATGCCGCCGAGCACGGCCGCGGTGAACGCCTTGATGCCGGCGATGAAGCCGATGTAGAAGTCGATGACGCCGTAGTAGAGCACGAACATCAGCCCCGCCACGGCGGCCAGCGCGGCGCCGATGACGAAGGTGAGCGAGATGGTGCGATCGACGTTGATGCCGAGCAGTGCGGCCATGGTGGCGTCCTGCTCGGTGGCGCGCTGCGCCCGGCCCAGCGGCGTTTTGGCGATGATCCAGGCGAAGATGGCCATGAGCACGATGGTCACCAGCATGATGATGATCTGGATGTTGGAAAGCTGCACCGCGAAGCCGTCCGGCGAGGTCACGAGCGTGTAGCCGCCGGTGATGACCGGCGGAATGGCCTTGGTGCGGGCGCCCTGCGCCAGCTGCACGTAGTTCTCCAGAAAGATCGACATGCCGATGGCGGTGATCAGCGGCGCCAGGCGGAAGGAGCCGCGCAACGGGCGGTAGGCCAGGCGCTCCACCGTCCAGCCATAGGCGGCGGTGATCAGCATGGCGACGACGAGCACCAGCAGCAGCACCAGCGGAATCCACGTGACCCCCAGCCCGATGAGAATGAGAAAGACGATGAGGGAGATGAAGGCGCCGATCATCATGATGTCGCCATGGGCGAAGTTGATCATGCCGATGATGCCATAGACCATGGTGTAGCCGATGGCGATGAGGCCATAGATGGAGCCAAGCGTCAGCCCGTTGATCAGCTGTTGCAGGAAATATTCCATGGGCCCCTCTCCCGTGTCTGGCGCGGCCTTTTGTCCCGGAAACCTGCAAGGCGAGCGCGGCGTCGCGGCTCCCTCCCCCCGGCAACATGCCGCCACGACGGCCTGCCGCCGCTTTTAGCGTCCGCAGCCTTGCCTGACAACAGCAAATCCTGTTGCGCACGGCAAGTTTTCCCGATCCTGGAGCACTTCAGGCCGGTAACCATTTTCGCACGATGGACGTTTCTTTCCCCCCGCCCGATGCTACCCATACACCAATCATCGTGGGGGAAAATCGTCACGGGGGAGAAACACTCATGACCGTCCAGCAGGCGGCGCGCGACGCGCATCACGACATCACCTGGCTCATCGGCGCATTGGCCCGCGCCCTGTTCGCGCGGGCGGACGATTGCGCGGCGGCGGTGCCGGCGCTGGAAAAGATCGCGGGATGCGATTTCAACGCGCCGCTGGCGCCCGTGACGCCTTCGCTGGGACATGCCTGCCGGCATCTGCCGCATGCCGCCATCGGCGCGCTGGAGGTGGCGGAGGAGGTGGCCATGGCGCTGGCGGCATGCCTGGAGCACCTGCCCTGGCGCGACGGCGAAGGAGACTGGGCGCTCGCCGACGTGCTGGGGGCGGAAGGGCCTGTGCGCCACGATTCGGCAGGGCTGCGCCTGTTGATCGCGGGACCGGAAACCACAACGCCGCTGGCGGAGGAGGCCCTGGTGTTCGTGCTTTCCGGCGCGGCGGACATTCGCGATGCCGAGGGCGCCCTGCGCCACCTGAAGGCCGGCGAGGCGCATCCCGCGCGTGAGGCGATCATGAACGCCCAGCCGCGCACGCCGCTGCTGGCGGGGCTGTTCTTGCGCTGAAGCGCGTCGCGCCGAACCGCTTCCCAAAGTTACCCCGTCACCCCGGCGCAAGCCCATTACTGTCCAAAGAAACTCCAACCGCCAACAAAACTCGTCATTCCCGCGCAAGCGGGAATCCAGTAACCAACTGATTCAGCAATGGATCCCCGCTTTCGCGGGGATGACGAGAGGAGGCCGCTTCCATACAAGCCCCTTCATCTTTCCTGTCAGGCAACCTCTTGCAATTTCAGTTCTTTTCCCTTTCATCGTGATTTTTCTTGGACAGTAGTGGGCGCAAGCCGGGGTCTT
>JALVFB010000121.1 GCA_027030295.1 Hyphomicrobiales bacterium | reverse complement strand
TGATTCATCATGCCCACGTATTTCATCCGCACCACCTGCCCCAGGCCCGAACCATGCCGCTGGTAGAGCACCTTGCCCGAGCGGGTGATGATGCGCCTAACCGCCCAGGGGCTGACGAGTCGCCCGCCGTTGGCGAACGGCGCATAGGCGCTCACCAGCTCCAGCGGCGAGACGGCGGACACCCCAAGGGCGATGGCCGGCACCGGATCCAGCGGCGAGGAGATGCCCAGCCGATAGGCGGTTTCGATCACCTTCCGCGGCCCGACGCCGGCGGCCAGCTTCACCGCCACCGAATTGAGCGATTTCGCCAGCGCGGTGGTCAGCGTCACCGGGCCGAGATAGCGCCGCGAATAGTTGCGTGGCGCGTAGTCGCCAATGCGCACCGGCCCGTCCACCACCACCGTGTCCGGCGTATAGCCCGCCTCCAGCGCGGCCAGATAGACGAAGGGCTTGAAGGCGGAGCCGGGCTGGCGCTTTGCCTGGGTCACCCGGTTGAAGGCGTTCCCGGTGTAGCGCCGTCCGCCGACCATCACCCGCAGCGAGCCGTCCGCGCCCATGGCCACGATGGCCCCCTGTCCGATGCGCCGCTTGCGCCCTTCTTTGGCGAGCGTGCGGCGCAGCATGCGCTCGGCGGCGCGTTGCAGGCGGGCGTCGATGGTGGTTTCCACGAGGATCGATTCCTTCCATTCGCCCAGCAGCTTCGGCAGTTGCCCGATAATCCAGTCGGCCACGTAGTTGGCGGAAGAGGCGCGCGAGAGATCGTTGGGGCGAAAGCGGATGGCGCGCAGGGCGCGCGCGGCCTGTCGTTCGGTGATGTATCCGGCGTCCACCATGGCGGCCAGCACCACCTTCGCGCGTTTCATGGCCCGTTGGCGGTGGCGCAGGGGATTGTAGGCGGAAGGCGCCTTCACCAGCCCGGCCAGCAACGCCGCCTCGCCCAGGGTGAGCCTGGACGCGGGCTTGCCGAAATAGCGCCTGGCCGCCTGCTCCACGCCATAGGCGCCGGCGCCGAAATAGACGCGGTTGAGATAGAGCGAAAGAATTTCCTTCTTGGAGAGCTTCCATTCCAGCCACAGGGCCAGCGCCGCCTCCTGCGCCTTGCGCCAGAGCGTGCGCTTGCGCTGCAGAAACAGGTTCTTGGCCAGTTGCTGGGTGATGGTGGAGCCGCCTTCCACCACCTTGCCGGCGCGCAAATCCACCCACAAGGCGCGGGCAAGGCCGATGGGATCGAGGCCGAAGTGATACCAGAAGCGCCTGTCCTCGATGGCGACGATGGCGTCGATCATGTGCTTCGGCAGCCTGTCCAGCCGCGCCTCGTCGCCGAAGAAGCTGCCGCGCTCCACCAGCTTCGTGCCGTCGGCCGCCACCACCAGAATGCCCGGCGCACGGCCGGGGATCTGAAACGGATCCTTGTCGTCCAGCGACAGGAACACGAAGACCAGAAAGCCCAGGAACAGCGCCACGCCCCACAGCGCCAGCACCACAAGCCGCTTCAGCCAGCGCCAGGGATTCTTCTTGCGGGCCTTGCGGGCCATGCGCGCTCCGTGTTCATGAAAGGATCGTCGAGGGGGGCTGATTGCTGTTTCACAGCCTCCTAAATGATATGGAACGGTTTCAAGACTCGCCGGCTTCCTGTTCCGCCAGCCAGTGCTCGACCTCCAGCGCCGCCATGCAGCCCATGCCGGCGGCGGTGACGGCCTGGCGGTATTTCTCGTCGGCCACGTCACCGGCGGCGAACACGCCCTCCACGGAGGTTTTCGTGCTCCAGCACGCAAGCTCGATATAGCCGCGCTCGTTCATCTTCACCTGGCCCTTGAACACCTCCGTGGCCGGCGCATGGCCGATGGCGATGAAGATGCCGTCCACGGCGATTTCGCTGATTTCGCCGGTCTTGACATTCTTCAATTTCGCGCCGGTGACGGACTTCGGATTCTCCGTGCCCAGCACTTCTTCCAGCACACTGTCCCAGATGACCTTGATCTTGGGGTTCTCGAACAGGCGCTTCTGCAAGACCTTCTCCGCGCGCAGCTCGTCGCGCCGGTGCACCAGGATGACCTCGGAGGCGAAATTGGTGAGGAACAGCGCTTCTTCCACGGCGGTGTTGCCGCCGCCGATCACCATCACCTTCCTGTCGCGATAGAAGAAGCCGTCGCAGGTGGCGCAGGCCGACACGCCGAAGCCCTTGAACTTCTCCTCCGAGGGCAGGCCCAGCCATTTCGCCTGCGCGCCGGTGGCGATGATGACGGCGTCCGCCGTGTATTCGGCGCCCGAATCGCCCTTCAGCCGAAACGGACGCTGCGAGAAGTCCACTTCCGTGATGAGGTCGTTGATGATTTCCGTGCCGACGTTTTCCGCCTGCTGGCGCATGGCCTCCATCAGCTCCGGCCCCTGCACCGGGTGGGCGAAGCCGGGATAGTTCTCCACCTCGGTGGTGATGGTGAGCTGCCCGCCGGGCTGCATGCCGGTGATCAGCAGCGGCTGGAGCATGGCGCGGGAAGCATAGATGCCGGCGGTGTAACCGGCCGGGCCGGAACCGATGATGACGACCTTGGCGTGACGGCTGGACATGGTGGGATCCTCTCGTGGTTGGTGTCCGCTGGCGCAAGAGCTATGTCCACCGCCGTGAAAATGCAAGGGGCGCTACAGTTTCTCCAGCAAGGCGCGCAGAACGCTGGCGGCGTCCATCACCAGCCCGCAATCGGCGGCCCTGAAGATGGGGGCTTCGGCGTCAGTGTTGATGGCGACGATGGTTTCGGCGTCGCGGATGCCCGCCAGATGCTGGTGCGCGCCCGATATGCCGAAGGCGATGTAGAGCGCAGGCGCGATGCTCTTGCCCGTCTGGCCCACCTGCCAGTCGTTGGGCGCCAGGCCCTCGTCCACCACCATGCGGGTGGCGGCGATGGCGGCGCCGAGTTTGCTCGCCAACGCCGCCAGCAATTCCCGGCTCTCGGGATCGGCGGCGCCGCGCCCCATGCCCAGCACGATGCGCGCCGTTTCCAGCGTCGGGCCATTGGCGTCGTGACGCCCTTCGGCCACGATGACCGCCGGCGCGGGCAGATCGCCGGGCACGGCGATGCGCTCCACCGGCGCGGCGTCCTCCGCCACCTCCGCCGGCGCGAAGGCCGCCGGGCGCATGAGCAGGATCTTCGGGGTGTCGGAAAGGCGCATGGTGGCGATCACGTTGCCGGCGAACATCGGGCGATGGAAGGTATCCGCGTCCTCGATGCCGACGATGTCGGCGAGCGCCATCACGCCGAACATGCCCGCCAGCCGTGGCAGGATGTCGCGATGCGCCGCGCTCATGCCGCCGATCACGGCGTCGTATTCTCCCGCATCCAGCAAATGCTTCAGCAGCGCCGCGCACGGCTCCGCCAGCGGCCCTTTCAATGCCGGATCGTCGGCCACCAGCACCCGGCGCACGCCGGTGAACCGCGCCGCCTCTCGCGCCGCCGCTTCGGCCACGCGGTGGCCCATCACCAGCACATCCACCGGCG
>JALVFB010000120.1 GCA_027030295.1 Hyphomicrobiales bacterium | reverse complement strand
CCCGCTGCGAATGCATCAGCCCGCCCAGCAGATTCAGGTTCTTCTCCATGCGCTCCGGATAGACCACCAGCTTGTCCACCACGCCCGCCAGGCGCCGCAACGCGAAGTCCAGGTGCACCGTGGTGTCCGGGCCGATGCCGCGCTCCACCGAGGAATGCGAGATGTCGCGCTCGTGCCACAGGGCCACGTTCTCAAGCGCCGGGATGACGCTCATGCGCACCAGCCGCGCCAGCCCCGTGAGGTTTTCGGTCAGGATGGGATTGCGCTTGTGCGGCATGGCCGAGGAGCCTTTCTGGCCGGGCGAGAAATATTCCTCCGCCTCCAGCACCTCGGTGCGTTGCAGGTGACGGATTTCCACCGCCAGCCGCTCGATGGAGGAGGCGATCACCGCCAGCGTGGCGAAGAACATGGCGTGCCGGTCGCGCGGAATCACCTGGGTGGAAATCGGCTCCGGCTTCAGGCCCAGCTTCTTCGCCACGTATTCCTCCACATACGGGTCGATGTTGGCAAACGTGCCCACCGCCCCGGAAATGGCGCAGGTGGCCACCTGATCGCGGGCGAATTCCAATCGCTCCTTCGCGCGGGAGAACTCGGCATGGAAGGTCGCCAGCTTCAGCCCGAAGGTGGTGGGTTCCGCGTGAATGCCGTGCGAGCGGCCAATGCACACCGTGTCCTTGTGCTCGAAGGCCCGTTTCTTCAGCGCGGAAAGCACCAGGTCGAGGTCTTCCAGCAGGATGTCGGCGGCGCGGGTGAGCTGCACGTTGAAGCAGGTGTCCAGCACATCCGAAGACGTCATGCCCTGGTGCACGAAACGCGCCTCAGGCCCCACAATCTCGGCGAGATGGGTGAGAAAGGCAATCACGTCGTGCTTCACCTCGGCCTCGATCTCCTCGATGCGCGCCACGTCGAACTGCGCCTTCGATCCCTTCTCCCAGATGATTTTCGCCGCCTCCTTCGGGATGACCCCGAGTTCGGCCTGTGCCTCGGCGGCATATGCTTCTATCTCGAACCAGATGCGGAACTTCGTCTCCTGCGACCAGATGTCGGCCATCTGAGCCCTGGCATAGCGCGGAATCATGAGCGTGTTTCCCCTGCAAGCATGAAAGAAGCCTGCCTTCGCTTGGCGGCTGTGGCCCGGTGTTGTCAAGCCCACCGAACGCCGTGGCGACGCCGGAACGGAAACCGGAAAACGTTTCGATAAATTTTTTTTTCGCAAATCAACGGAATTTTCAAACACGGATGGCATAGTGCAGCGCAAAGACCGTATTTCCGCCAACATGTGCAACAAGCGGGTATTGCAAAATGAAGATGTCCAGGCTGAAAAATCTCGCGCGTGACGAAAGCGGCAACGTGGCGCTGATGGTGTCATTGGCGCTGCCCGTGCTGATCCTCACCGTGGGTGGCGGCGCCGATTACGCCAACCAGCTGCAACGCAAATCGCAATTGCAGAACGCCGTGGACAGCGCCGCGCTGGCCGCGCACCTGCACTATCAGAAGCATCCGAACATTACGGACGCGCAGCTGAAAACCTATTTCGACAAGCATCTGAAGGGATCGCTTACGCCGAAGCTGGCCTCCACCATCACCATCACGCAGGAAACCCTTCATCTGAACCGCAAGGACGATACGCTGCGCGCCTGGGTGAAGGCGAAATCGCCCACCAGCTTCATGCGGCTGGCCGCCATCAACACGGTGACCCTGAGCACTTTCGCCGAGGTGAAATCCTCCCCCAGCTACACGGAAGTGGCGCTGGTGCTGGACACCACCGGCTCCATGGAAGGTCCGAAAATCGCGGAGCTGAAAAAGGCGGCGAAGACCTTCCTGAACACCATCTATTCCAAGCTCGGCGGCGGCAAGCCGGAAACCTTCAAGGTGGCCATCGTGCCCTTCTCCATGTATGTGAACGTGGGCAAGAAATATCGGAACGCACCGTGGATTTCCGTTCCGCAGGACCGGACTTTCAAGAAGCTCCATACATGGAACGAATGCGCGAAGTGGGAATGCACGAAATACGCATATGAATGGAGAAACCATTGCTGGTGGAAGGGTGGCTCCGATGGCGGCTACCACACGAAAGTGTGCAAGAAGACTTTCGACAAGGTGTGCAAGAAGTGGAAGTCCACTCCCATCACGCCGTGCATCCCCCATGTCTGGTGGTCTTCCAAGGTCCTCCAGTGGAAGGGATGCGTCGGGTCGCGCACCTATCCGCTCAACATCAAGGACGAGCAATATGGCACCCGCGTCCCCGGCGTGATGAACCGGCCGCGCAACACGGCCTATCCGGCCAGTTCCATGAAAGGCTGGCGCTGGGGCGAGAAGAACTATTGCCCGACGGCGCTCATTCCGCTCACGCCGCTGAAAACCGGGCGCGACAAGCTCGTCAACAAGATCGACAGCCTGCAGACGAAGGGCCACACCTTCATTCCCGCCGGTCTGTTGTGGGGCTGGCGCGTGCTCTCGCCGCAGGCGCCGTTCACGGAAGGCGTGTCCTGGACGGAGGTGAAGCAAAAGAACGTGCAGAAGATCATCGTGTTGATGACCGACGGCCAGAACACGCACGCGCCCGACCGCCGGCCCAACCGCTCCTATGCCGACCATCAGGAAGCGAACAGCGCCTATGCCGATCAGCTGCTGACCAATCTGTGCAACAACATCAAGGCCACCAATCCGGCCACCGGGAAGCCTTACGCCGACATCATCACCATAACCTTCGACGTAAGCGACCCGAACGTCAAGAAGTTGATGCAACAGTGCTCCTCGCTTGGCTCCTATGACGCCACTTCCGGCCAGCTGGTGAAGGTCTTTGACAAGATCGCCAAGGAGCTGGTGCAGCTGCACCTTTCGCAATAAGGCGCAGGAGACGATCAAGGCCAACGCCATGGCGCGCCCGCCCGCCGTTTTCGGCAGGCGGGCGCATTGCATCCGTCGGCGATGAAAGCGTATTTTCCCGGGCTGCGCGAAAGTTGACCGGTGAAACCGCCCCGCGCCCCTCAGGCCCTTGTTTTTCATGATTTGGGGGCCCAAGTGGGGGCGCGGGGCGGTGGGTGGTTCTTGATGCGACTGGTATTTCACGGCGTTCATCGTCTGCCGGAAGCGCGACGCTGATCGACGCCGCGGAAAAGGGCAGGGCGGATACTTGAAGCGATGGATGAGGATATTGAATCGTTTTTTGAGACGCGGCTGAAAATTTCTCCCATTCACAGGGACTTGCCCCTTCACCTTCTCAGCGTTGTCCGGCGAGGAAATAGCCGACGCCCCTTGTTGCGGAACGCCACCTGCACGCCTTCGGAAGCATTTGACGGCAAAGGAAAAAATGGCGCGCCGGGGAGGATTCGAACCCCCGACCCCCAGATTCGTAGTCTGGTGCTCTATCCAGCTGAGCTACCGGCGCCTGCATGTTCGTCCGCGTCTGCCAGCCTTGCGGGGCAAGCGGCGGAACGGTGCCTATCTAATGCAGTGGCGTGCGCATTGCAAGCCGCTTGTGCGCATGTCCGCCAGTTCCTGCATGCATGGTTGACCGCACCTTTCCCTGTTCCCTATCGCACC
>JALVFB010000119.1 GCA_027030295.1 Hyphomicrobiales bacterium | reverse complement strand
CCACTTCCGGATAGAGATCCTGCAGGGAATTGACCAGGCGCACCCCGCGCAAGGATGCCACGAGGCTGGCCGGCAAGGACATCAGCGGGGGATCCGTGGTCACGATCATGATATCTCCACGCCGCGCCAGCAATAACATCCGCCAGGTCGCGGTGGCATAAAATGAAAGGAAGTCGATCGCACGCCCCCACAAGCCATGGCGCCCAAGGCGGGTTGTGGCCACGCGGTGGATGTGCACGCCTCTGGCTTCTTCCGCTCTAGGGAACAGGGTCGAGGGATCATCATAGCGTTGGCGTCCAGTGATGGCATGCACCTGCATGCCTGCCTCCCGCAAGTGAAACGCCACATCGGACAGAAGTTGTGCCGTGGGGGCGAGGTCCGGATGGAAGAAGCGGTTGACGATGATGATACGAGAATTCAAGAGTTCTCCCCGTCAATGCACACGATTTCTCGTGATCACGTAGTTCTCCATCACCAGCATGTCCATGTTGGTGCGCAGAAAGCAGTCCAAGGCCTCACGCGGCTGACACACGACGGGCTCGTTCTCGTTGAAACTCGTGTTGAGCACCATGGGCACGCCCGTTTCCTGGCGGAACGCCTCGATGAGGCGCCAATAGCGCGGGTTGGTTTCCCGGTACACCGTTTGCAGTCGCCCCGAGCCATCCACATGCGTGACGGCGGGAACTTGTGCACGCCGCTCCTCGCGAATCTGGAACACCTGCATCATGAAGGGCACGTCGAAGTCTTCCTCGAACCACTCGGCCACATACTCGCGCAGGATCGAAGGCGCGAAAGGACGGAAGCTTTCCCGGCGCTTGATCTTGGCGTTGAGTATGTCCTTCATGTCGGCGCGCCGCGGATCGCAAACGATGGAGCGGTTTCCAAGCGCTCTGGGGCCCCATTCCATCCGCCCCTGAAACCACCCGACCACGTTTCCGCGGGCGATGCTCCGCGCGGTGAGGCGGCAAAGGTCGTTTTCATCGGCCACATGTTCCACGATGCAATTCCGTTGCCGAAGTTCCCGTTCATCGCGCTCAAGCAGCTCGGCCACTTCCGCATCGGTGAAACCCGGTCCCCAATAGGCGTGTTCCATCACGAAGGGTCTGCCGATGACTGCATCCCCTTCCAGAGCGCGCGGGGTGGCTTGCAATGACTCCCGTGACTCCCACAGCGAATGCCAAGCGTGCATGGCGGCCCCAATGGCTCCGCCCGCGTCACCCGCCGCGGATTGCACATATAACCGCCGGAATTTGGAGCGCCGCCGCACCTTGCCGTTGGCCACCGAGTTCATGGCGCAACCACCGGCGAGGGTCAGGGTGTCAAGGCCATAACGAGCATGCAGCGCGTCAAGCAGATGAAAAAACGCCTCTTCATACATGGCCTGCACCGAGCGGGCGATGTCGCGATGCTTCTGTTCCAGCGGCTCACCGGGGGCGCGGGTGGGCCCCAGCAGCTTTTCGAGAGCGGGCGCGAACAGTGTGCCCACGTGCGGCGCGCCTCCTTCCCACGCATAGGGGATGGTTTCGCGATGATGGCGGAAAAATTTCAGATCAAGCGCAAAAGCACCATCGTCACGCAGCCGGACGATTTCGTGCATCTGCTCCATGAAACGCGGTTCGCCATACGGGGCGAGCCCCATCACCTTGTATTCGTCGCCATAATGGGGAAAGCCGAGGTATTGCGTGAGCGCCTGATAGAAGATGCCCAGCGAATGGGGGAAATGCACCCGCCCATCAATGCGAATGCCGCCTCCCCGGCCCACGCCCCAGGCAGCGGAGGAAAAATCGCCAAAGCCATCGACCGAAAGTGTTACGGCCTCCTCGAACGGTGAAACGAGAAAGGCGGATGCCAGATGGGCCAGATGATGCTCGACGCGATGCACCTGGCCGCTGAACGTCTGGCCGGGGAATGCCCGGGCGAGTTCGGCCTTGAGCGACTGGCGCCTGGCCTGATTGCGCAGGCGTTCCAGCACGAAACGGGGGCTTGGCCGGCGCCGAAGCGTATAAGCGATCTTCTGCCAGACGGTCGTCCGCGGATCAGAGTTGATGGCGATGTACTCGACGTCGGAAAGACTGACGCCCGCTTCCTTCAGGCAGCATCGGATGGCTTCGGACGGAAACCCGGCCCAGTGCTTCACGCGCCGAAAACGCTCTTCCTCCGCGGCGGCCACGACGCACCCGTCGCGCACGAGGCAGGCCGCGCTGTCGCCATGGTAAGCATTGACGCCAAGAATGATGGTCATGGGTGACAGTCCTGTATTCTGGAAATTCTTTCCTCCGGCACGGCAATTGTATCAAACTGGCAATGGTGCAGCAATTCTCATTATGGGGTCGGCAGCAATTCTAATTATGGATATCGCGGCCAAAGGAGGCTTGAACATATATGAAGCAAAAGAGGTGCATTTATGAAACAAAATAGTGCCCTTGCGCGTTTTGTCCAATTACTGACGCCAAAATGAGAATTGCTGGGCCCGTTTCGTGTGCGCGTGCGTCTTTTCAGGCGTGCGCGGGCCTGCTATGACCGCTGGCGAGAGGGGCCTGGCCTGCCCGAATCGCCCTTGTGGCGCGGCAGGCGCATGACGGGACGACTCACATGGGCAACATCAGGCTGGCGGTGGCGGGCGCGGCGGGGCGCATGGGCCGGGCCATCACGCACGTGCTGCTGCAGACCGAGGGCGTGGAAGTGGCCGGCGGGCTGGAGGCGAAAGGTTCGCCCTTCATCGGCCGCGACATGGGCGAGCTGGCGGGCGCCGGTCCTGTTGGCGCGGTGATCACCGACGATCCGCTGTCGCTGCTGGCCTCCGTCGATGGCCTCATCGACTTCACCACGCCGGAAACCTCCGTCTATTTCAGTGAACTCGCCGCACAGGCGCGCATCGTGCACGTGGTGGGCACCACCGGCTTCTCGCCGGAGCAGGAAAAGGCCTTCGAGGCCGCCGCCCGGCACGCGCGCATCGTCAAGGCCGGCAACATGAGTCTGGGCGTGAACCTGCTGGTGGCGCTCACCCGCAAGGTGGCCTCGCTGCTGGGTGAGGAATTCGACATCGAGATCGTGGAGATGCACCACCGCCACAAGGTGGACGCGCCATCCGGCACCGCGCTGATGCTGGGGCGCGCGGCGGCGGAAGGGCGCGGCATTACGCTCGATGAAAATGCCGTCTACTGTCGCGAGGGGCACACCGGCCCGCGCCCGGATGGCGCCATCGGTTTCGCCACCCTGCGCGGCGGCACGGTGGTGGGGGAACACACGGTCATCTTCGCCGGCCCGGAGGAGCGCGTCGAGCTGACCCATCGCGCCGGCTCGCGCGAGATTTTCGCCCGTGGCGCGGTGAAGGCCGCGCTGTGGGCGCAGGAGAAGAAGCCCGGCCTCTATTCCATGATGGACGTGCTGGGCCTGGCCGACTTGTGAGAGGGGGACATCATCCATGACGGGCACGCTGGTGCTGGTGCGGCACGGCCAGAGCGAATGGAACGAGAAGAACCTGTTCACCGGCTGGGCGGACGTGGATCTGACCGCGCGCGGCGTCGAGGAGGCGCACAAGGCGGCACGGGCGCTGAAGGAGAAAG
>JALVFB010000118.1 GCA_027030295.1 Hyphomicrobiales bacterium | reverse complement strand
ATCGACAAGCTGCTGGAAAAGGACGACGCCTTGCGCCAGGAGATCGACCTGCTCACCCGCATCCTCAAGGACGGGTAAGAAGCACCACACTACACGACACAGCCCTGTGTATCTGCGTCATGCCTGTCTTGTTTCCTCGTCATTCCGGCGAAAGCCGGAATCTCGTGCAGCAAGCTCATGCGTTTGCGGCACAAGACCCCGGCTTCCGCCGGGGTGACGAGGTGGATAGCAATAGTGTGTCGCGTAGTGTGAAGGAGCGCACGACGATATCCTCAATAGATTGTTTTTGCTGAGAGAAGCGCCAATGGCGATTTTTCGCCATTGGCGCTTCATTGCCATTCTTCCATGCCCTCCCGGCTGTCAAGGGCGCCTTCGGCGCCGCGAAGCGGGCATGCCCCTTGACAGCCGGCAGGGCATGGAAAACAGTTCTGGCAACGAAATTGATCAATACGATAGGAGAATCAGCCGTGGCGTTCGTGCGGGTCAATGACGTGGTGCTGCATGCGCGCGCCGGGCGGGTGGAACAGGGCCGGCCGCTGGTGTTCATCAATTCGCTGGGCACCGACTATCGCATCTGGCACCAGGTGGCCCATGCCTTGCGCGGCGAAAACTTCCGCTTCCTGTTTCACGACAAGCGCGGCCATGGCCTCTCCGACGTCGGCGAGACGCCCTATGAAATGGCCGATCACGTGAACGACGTGGCCGCGCTCATGGATCATTATCGAATGAAGGAAGCCATCGTCTGCGGCATTTCCGTCGGCGGCATGATCGCGCTGGGGCTGTCCGCCGCCCGGCCCGACCTGGTGGCCGGGCTGGTGCTGTGCAACACCGCCCACAAGATCGGCACCCAGGCCGCCTGGGACAAGCGCATATCCACCGTCGCCGCCACCGGCCTGTCGCACATCTGGCCGCAGATCGAACGCGCCTGGTTCACCGCCGAGTTTCGCAAGAACCGCGCCGAGGACGTGCGCGGCATCCGCAACATGGTCACCCGCTGCCATCCGGGCGGCTACATCGGCACCTGCTTCGCCATTCGTGATGCGGACTACACGGAAGCGGCGAAAAACGTCTCCGTGCCGACGCTGGTGATTGGCGCCAGCCAGGACCTGTCCACGCCGCCGGACGTGGTGAAGGGCATGGCCGACATCATCCCCGGCGCCAGATACCACGAGTTCGCCGACGCCGCCCACATGACCTGCCTGTCCCACCCGCGGGAGCTGGCCGGCCTCATCTCTGGGCTTGCCACCGAGATAGCCTGAGGGCGCTAACCCCGGTGCACCACCTGCAGGGTCTGCGGCTTCTGAAAGGGCCGTTCGTGCTTCAGCACCGGGATTTGCCGGCGCACGCGCGCCACTTCCGCCGCGTCCAGCGTGGCGTGGATCACCCCCGGCTCCTCGCCGGCCTCCGCCAGCACCTCGCCCCAGGGCGAGACGATGAGGCTGTGGCCATAGGTCATGCGCCCGCTTGCGTGCAAGCCGCCCTGGGCGGCGGCCAGCACGTAGGCGCCGTTCTCGATGGCCCGCGCCCGGGTGAGCACATGCCAGTGCGCCTGGCCCGTCGGCACGGTGAAGGCGGCGGGGATGGAAAACATCTGCGCACCCGAAAGCGCCAGCGTGCGATACAGCGCCGGGAAGCGCACGTCATAGCAGATGGAAAATCCCAGCCGCATGCCGGACACGTTCGACAACACCGCCTTCTCGCCGGGGCGGATGTAGTCGGATTCGCGATAGTGTTCGCCGTTCAGATCCACGTCGAACAGGTGGATCTTGTCATAGAAGGCGATGGCCTTGCCATCCGGGCCGAACAGGATGGAGCGGTTCACCAGCCGCCGCTCCCCCGGCTCTTCCGAGCGCAGGGCCAGCGAGCCGATGTGCAGGAACAGCTCGTAAGTCTTCGCCACCTCGGAAAAATGCCGCACCGCCACGTCCTCGCCCATGGTCTTCACCAGGTTGCGCAGGCGCTCCTTGTCCTCTTCCATGATGGCGGTGTTCTCGGGCGTCAGGACGTAGCGCGCGCCATTGGCCCGCGCCTCGCGAATGAACTCGGTGGCGATATTCAGGTTGCGCGCGATCTCCGTGCCCGAGCGCAACTGCACGCACGCCGCGGAAAGTCGCAACGCCTGCATGGTCGCCTCTTCCCGTTCACTGTCGCTCACATGCCCGTTCCGATCAGAAATTCATCCCCGCCGCAACAGCGGATCGAGCCGCCCCGCCTTTTCCAGCGCATACAGATCGTCGCAGCCGCCGACATGCCGCCCGTTGATGAAGATCTGCGGCACCGTGTGCCGCCCGCCGGCCTTTTTCGTCATTTCCTCCCTGAGGCCGGGATTGAAGGTGACGTCGATCTCGGTGAACGCCACCCCTTTCCGCCGCAGCAGTTTCTTCGCCGAGATGCAGTAGGGGCAGAACTTCGTGGCATAGATGATCACGTCGGCCATGAGGTGCAACGATCCCTTGTCTTGCGATTGGACGCTCCGGCCATCAAATATGAAGCGCCCGCGGCTCTCCGGCAAGGGCGAAAACCACCACGTGGACATCTCCCGCCCCCGCCTCTTGCAGCGCCCGCACACAGGCCTGTGCCGTGGCCCCGGTGGTGAGCACGTCATCCACCAGCAGCACCGTGCGCCCCCGCACCCACGCGCCATGGCGCGGATTGACGGCGAACGCTCCGTTGAGGTTGGCGCGCCGCCGCCGCCCGGAAAGGCGCGTTTGCGGCGTGGTGTAGCGGGTGCGCAACAACAGGTCGGGCACATGTTCCAGCGCCAGTTCCTCCGCCAGCAGCCGCGCCAGCACGGCCGACTGGTTGAAGCGCCGCCACCACAGCCGCAGCCGGTGCAGCGGCACCGGCGCCACCACCATGCCTTCCTCCACCAGGTCGCGCACCCGCCGCGCCATCAGCCGCGCCATCAGCCGCGCCGGCGCGAAATCGTCGTGAAACTTCAGTCCGTGCACCAGCGCCCGCCCCGCCGCGTCATGAAAGACCGCCGCCCGCAGCGTCCGCCATGGCCGCTGCTTCATGGTCGCCGGCAGGCTGGCCACGGTTTCGGCCCACTCTCCCGCCAGCGGCAGGCCGGTGGCCGGGCAGCTCGGCTCCTCGATCAGGTGCAGTTTCGGCCAGCAGGCGGCGCACAACCCGTCCGCGCTTTCAAGCTCCGCCCGGCACAGCGGGCATCGCGGCGGCGCCAGCACGTCCACCAGCCACCGAAGGATCCCCTTTTCCAACCCTGCGATCATGGCCCGCCCCGCCGCCGCCCACGCCATGGCTTGACAATAGCGCATGACGCCCCCAGGCAATAGCCATGCAGGATGGTGAAAGCCCCATGACCGATTCGCGCGAACAGCACGATGCCGCCGCCCGCCTGAAGGAGGTGCGCGACCGCATCGCCGCCGCCGCCCGCGCCGCCGGGCGGGCGCCGGAAGAGATCACCCTCATCGCCGTTTCCAAGACCTTTCCGGCGCGAGCCATCGAGCCGGTGATCGCCGCCGGGCAGCGCCATTTCGGCGAGAACCGGGTGCAGGAGGCGCGCGAGAAATGGCCTGACCTGAAAAAGCGCCATCCGGACATCACCCTGCAC
>JALVFB010000117.1 GCA_027030295.1 Hyphomicrobiales bacterium | reverse complement strand
CAGGCACTTCTTGCCAACCCGCCTATAGCCCGGCGGACAGACCACCTCCGGCGGCACGCACTTCTTGCCGATGCGCTTGTAGCCGGGCGGACAGGCGATGATGAGCGGCTTGCAATGATCGCCGACGCGCTTGTAACCCGGCGGGCAGGTGATGGTGATCGGTTCGCAGTGGTTGCCAACCCGTTCGTAGCCCGGTGGGCATCGCACCTCCGGAGGCCGGCCGCACCAGCGCCGGGGGGCGATGCGGTTCATCCGCCAGCCCTGCCGCCGCAATTTCTTCACCCGCGAGGCGGAAACGGGCCACCAGCCGGGCGGGCAGTCGATGATCAGCGGCGGTCGTCCGCACCACAGACGAGGCGCCACCCGCCGGATGCTCCAGCCCGCTATACGCAGTGCGCCGAGCTCGAAGGCATTGATCGGTTGCCAGCCCGCGGGACACTGCAAAGTGCCGATGTCCGGTGGCAGAGCGCACCACAGATTCCCAACCAGCGGGCGCAGCAACCAACCAAGCGCGCGCAGCGAAGGAATCCGGTAGGCCTCGACCCGTTCCCATCCCACCGGACAGAACAGCGTGCTGGGCCGGGAACACCACCTGCCGTTGGCAAGCTGCACGACATCCCATCCGAGATCAAGGTAATAGGGCAGATCGCCGGATCCGATTCGCGTCCAGCCCTTTGGGCAGGAGCGGACCTTGCGCGGCGGCCTCGCGCACCAGAAGACTTTCCCCTGGCGCACCACCCTGCGCACGCGCCAGCCAGCGCGTTGCCAGTCACGGATCTCTCCGGCGGCGATTTCCACTTCGTTGCGGCGGCAATGCCGTATCGGGCGCGGCGGCTTTTGCGGCTCCGGACGGGCGCAGGTGATGGCTTGCGCCCCACTGCCAAGCATGCGCACCTTCCACCCCGCGGGCACCGCCGAGGCTTGCGGAAACAGCGTCCAACCCGGCGGACAGATCAGGGTTTGCTGCTGGCCGCTCAACAGCAGCGGCCCGCCACGCACGCAGGCCGGCAGGGTCGGCGGGCTGCCGAACAGGCAATCGTCATATGCGCTGCTCGGCGACCCGTCCGGGATGAACACCGTGATCCTCACCCTTGCGCGCGCGCCCGGCGCAAGCGGTCCGGGGCGGGTGCAGCGGATGAGCGAGGGCGGATTCTGAACGCAATTCCAGCCGGCGGAGTTGCTCACCAGACTCACCGCCGGATCGACCACGTCGTCCATGACGATGTTGCCGGTCTGAGGCCCGGTGCCGGTGTTTTGCAGGGTCAGATCATAGGTGCAGCGCACGCCGCCCGCCACCCGGGTGCATTGGGTGCGGGTCTTTCGCGGTTGCAGGATGGGGCTGCCCTGCGGCGGGGTCGTGATGCAGACGAGCGGCCCGCCGGGCAGGCTCGCGCAATCGCGCCGGGCGGCGGCGTTGGCGCCGGCCGGAATGCGCTTGGCGATGCGCACCCGCACCGAAGCGCCCGGCGCCAGCGTGCGCGGGGCGTTGGAAGCACAGGTGATGCGCGTTCCCGCCCCGCCCGGCTGGCTACACGTCCAGCCGGCCGGTTGCGGTGGTTGCAGGCTCACGCCGGGGCCGGGATCGTCCTGCAGGGTGATGACATCGGAAAACGTCGCCGGCCCCAGGTTGTAGAAAATCAGCTCATAGGTGCACACCATGTCGCCACTGGGCGTGGCCAGGCACGAATCCAGCGCCTTGTCGATGCTGGTGACAGGCCGGCTTTCGTCCAGGCAGGCCCTCGGCCCGCCTACGCCGGTGGTAGCGCAATCGCGATAGGCGGCAGGCGGGGAACCGGCCGGGATCTGCACCACCACCACCACGTCCACGCTCTCGCCCGGCGCCATGCCGACCGACCTGTCGCCGAGACAGCGGATGTCGCCACCCGCGCCGCCGGGCTGGGTGCAGGTCCACGACAGCGGCGTTACGCCATCGACGTCGAAACCGTCATTGTCGGTGACCAGCGTGACCCCCGGGCCCACCCGGTCGGTAATCGCGGGCACGCCATTGAACACGCTCCCGCCGGTATTCACGAGCGTGAGCAGATGCATGCAGGTGAGGTTGCCGGCCGCGTCGCTGGTGCACGAAAGGCTGTCCTTTCGCGGCTCCAGTCGCGGCCCGGGCGGCAGCGCGATGGAGCAGTCGCGCACCGTTCCGTTGGCGTCGATGGCGACGCAATTGCGAAAGGCGCTCAATGGCGCAGCGGCCGGAATGCGGGTCTGCAACCGCAGCTCGGCCGAGGCGAACAGCCCCAGGCTGATGCTCCCGCTGGACGTGCAACGGATGCGCGTGCCGGGGCCGCCGGGCTGCGAGCACTGCCAGCTCAGCGAGCCGCCAAGCACGGCGGAAAACGAAACCCCCACGCCCGGCAGATCGAAGATCGTCAGCGGGCCGGTGAAGGCGCCCGCGCCCCAGTTGACGATGCGGATCACGTAATCGCACAGCCAGTCACCGGTGACGGGATCCTGCGCGCATTGCGTCGCCGTCTTGTAGGGCACCGGATAAGGCTCGCTCCATGGCGGCCGCCATTGCGGCGGCGGGGTGAAATTCACCGGCTGCGGCCAGCTCATGCAGTCGCGGTGAATTTCGATATCGCCCACATGTCCGGCCTTTTCCATGTCACCGAACATGTTGTCGAAATCGATGAACGTCGCCTGAAAGGGCGGCGCGTTGCGCGGCAGCGTCAGGCGGCGCGGTTCACCCTGCAGGCCGTGCACGGCATAAGGCCCGGCCGGCAGCGCCGCCGGATCGTTGCGCAGGTTGTCGCCCGTGCTCCATAGCCAGCCAGTGCAGGAAAGGGCGATACCACCGTCGGCGTTGCGATGGGGACGGGGAAAACCGATGGCGTATTCACGCGGCGCGCTCTCCCAGGCGCCGGTTTGCGGATCGCGGCGATAGCGCAACACCCTGTTATCGCCGGTCACCTGGAAAGTGCTGAAATCGGTGGCGTTGAGCTGGGTGCCGCGCTGGGCGAGATACATGCGGCCCAGCTCGTCGAAGGCGATGTCGGAAACCTCCATGCCGCCCGGCACCTGTGCGACCTCGATGCGCGCATCGCCAGCCAGCGCGCCGGTGGTGGGGTCGATGCCCACCGACCAGATGGCCGGCCCCTCGGCCACGGCGTAATAAAGCCGACCGTCATATACCGCCAGCCCCCACACCCGCCGCCGCAGGTCGGTGAAGCCCCAGGTGTTGGGATTCTCCACATCGAATCCGGGAGAGGCGATATCGGCCTGCACGCCGTCGTCGGCCACTGCGTCCAGCCCGGCGGCCGTGCGTCCCATGCGCCCATGGTCCCAGGCGTCGATGATATTGCCATTCATGTCCAGCCGGTGGATCAGGCCGGTATCCCGGTCGGAGACGAACAGTTGATAATGCACCGGGTCGAAGGCGATCTGTCCCAGGCCGGCGGGACCGGTGGGCAGGTTGGCGAGCAGCGAGACGGTGCCGGTGGCGCCATCGATCTTCCAGATGCTGCCCGGCCCGCCACCGGGGCCCCACTGGCCATCCATCCATTGCGCGCCGGCGCGGCCGGTACGGATGATTTCCGGCACCCCATCGCCATCCTGATCCGGCATCACGATGTGCAGGCCGAAAGCCGACGTCGCGGCAAGATAGACATTGGCCGGGAACATGCGGTCGATGGCGATGCCGAACACCAGCCCCGTCTGCGCCGCCGGGATCTCCAGTTTGAGCGGAGCCGCGGCGAGAGACGCGACCGGCATGCCGGAACGGGCGAGTCCGAAAATGCGTACCGTGGCGCCGGAGGTGTCTATGAAGGCCTTGCCGGCGCGTTCCATCGTGCCGGGAAAACCGGTGACCACGCCATCATCGCTCGCCAGCAGCGGCGCAGGTGGCATGGCGTCCTGCGCCAAGGGGCGCGCGGTGGTCATCACCACCGCCAGTATCGTCAGCGACAGGATGGCCAGCCAACCACGCGCGAAGAAGACAAATTTCCGGGTGAGAGCGCGAGTGTTCATGACACCCCCTTTCCGGCCAACGCCGGAATATCTGCGCCGCCCCCGGCCTGGTAACGATACTGTGATCATGCACCTGAACGGCACCTGAATAAAGGGGGCAGCGCAGAAAAAAGAGGGGTAATGCGAGTCAGCCGCGCTCGCCGTGTTGTTTGCGCTCCGGCACCGCGCGAATGTGGCGGCGGGAGTCGACCTCCTTCAGCCGCCGCTCCTCCTCGAACATGTAATCGCGAGTGAGCGGCACCGCGGCCTGATCCTTCACCATCTGGATCTGGAAATTGTTCATCAGGCCGGAGCGGAACATGGCCTCGGACCCGGCCAGATAGAACTCCCACATGCGCACGAAGCGGTCGTCATACAGCTCGGCGGCGCGCGTGGAACGCTGGCGGAAGCGCTCATACCAGCATTTCAGCGTTTCCGCGTAGTGCAGGCGAAGAACTTCCACGTCGGACACGACAAGACCCGCGCGCTCAATGGCCGGCAACACCTCCGACATGGACGGAATGTAGCCGCCGGGGAAGATGTAGCGCTCTATCCAGCGCGAGGTGGCGCCGGGACCATCGGCGCGGTTGATGGAATGCAGCACGGCGACGCCATCGTCGGTGAGCAGCTCGCGCACCTTGTTGAAAAAGGTTGGGTAATGGGTCACCCCCACGTGCTCGAACATGCCCACCGACACGATGCGGTCGAAGCGCTCGGAAATGTCGCGATAGTCCTGCAGGCGGAAGTCCACGCGCTCCGCCAGCCCCAGCCGTTCGGCGCGCGCGCGGGCATGCTCCAGCTGTTCGGTGGAAAGCGTGATGCCCACCACCCGCACATCCTCATAGACCTGCGCCAGATACAGCGCCAACCCGCCCCAGCCGCAGCCGATGTCGAGCACGCGCATGCCCGGGCGGATGCGCAGCTTGGCCGCCAGGTGCCGCTTCTTGGCCAGCTGCGCCTCCTCCAGGCCGCAATCGGGACCGTCGAAATAGCCGCATGAATATTGCCGGTCGGGGTCGAGGAACAGATCGTAGAGCCGCCCGTCCAGATCGTAATGGTGGGCGACGTTGCGGCGCGAACGGCGGCGGGTGTTGCATTGGCGCAACCGTTGCAGGACTCTCCTGAAGCCTTCCAGCCAGCGCACGATGGATGGGTAATCCGCCCTGGCCACGTTGGTCATGAGCAGTATCATGAAATCGCGGATGTCGCCCTCTTCCACGATCAGGCCGCCGTCCATGTAGGCTTCGCCCAGATACCGGTCGGCATCCAGCAGACGGCGCAGGGTGCGGCCATCGCGAATCCTCAGGCGCACCTCCTCGCCGGCGCCATCGCCATAGGTCTTGAGCGTTCCATCCGGATACACAACCGACAACCTGCCGTTGTGCATCAGCCTGCGCAACATGGAATCGACAATGGACGCGACAAACATGACCCCCTCCTTGAGTATGGTGTTGCCGGCAGCGCTTCTCCCCTGGTTGCTTGTATCGCGGCCTCTTCCGGGCCGTCCCGCATCAAGGATGATGCCATGCGCCACATGAGCGCAAGATTGCTACCGCATGACAATATAGTCACCTATGAGCCGTGCAAAAAGGTGCGCCCGGGCAGGTTCAGGCACCATCGTTATTCATCGCTCCCATATATTAGAAGTTTCTTATATATAAAGATGTATCAGAATATTCTTATATGAGATTTTCATTACCAAAGGCGACATGGTTTGTATTTTCATGAGTTCCTCCTTATTCAACCTATATTCTATATTGCACATATACGGATCACATGCTAGGCAGATGGGCCACCGGAGGGGAGTGGCCGGGGCGGATGCGCATGAGGCCGTCCGCGACAACGACAAGGCGAGGGAGAAAATGACCAGGAAAGCATCCATGCGGATGACGACCTTGCTGGCTGGCGGAGCGGCGCTGGCCCTAATGGCACAGGGGGCCGCGGCAGAGGTCACCAAGGTGCATGAAAAGGGGTTGAAGCCCTACGAAATCGTCGATGGCGTCTCCATTCCGAAGCCGTTGACGGACAAGTCCGGCGATCCCAAGCGCGGCGCGAAGCTGATGGTCGCGCGCAAAAAGGGCAACTGCCTGGCGTGTCACAAGGTCGTGCAGCTGAACGACTATCCTTTCCATGGCAACGTCGGCCCCGAGCTGAGCGATGTCGCCAGCAACATGCAGGAAGGGGAAATGCGCCTGCGGCTGGTGAATCCGAAGGTGCTCAATCCCGATACCATCATGCCGGCCTTCTATCACACCGAGGGGCTGCACCGGGTGAAGAAGAAGTTCAAGGGCAAGCCGGTGCTGACCGAGCAAGAGATCGAAGACATCATCGCCTTCCTGAAGACGCTGAAGTCGTCACAGTGAAGCGTCGGCATCGGCGGCAATACGTGACGAAAACACGAGAGCCGATGCGCCGAGGACACGGGAGGAAACGCTCCGGGACGGGCTGGTTCAAGCAACGGAGCGAAGAAGCGTAAGGAGCAACAACACATGAGCAAGACAAGAATCGAGGTTCTCGACCGCCGGGAATTCCTGGTGGCTTCCGGCGCCGCGGTGGCGACCCTGACGGCGCTGACGAGCGGCGCCCTGGCGCGCGAGATGAAGGACGCCAACAAGCTGCTGCAGGAGCTGACCGGTGGCGCCAAGCCGACGGAAGGCAAGGTGAAGCTGGAAATGCCGGAGATCGCCGAAAACGGCGCCACGGTGCCGGTGAAGATCTCGGTGGACAGCCCGATGACGGACAAGGATTACTGTGAATCCGTCACCATCATCGCGCCGAAAAACCCGACCGTTTACGTGGCCACCTTCAAGTTCACGCCCGATTCCGGAAAGGCCTGGGTTTCCACCCGCATGCGGCTGGCGCAGACGCAGGAAGTCTGGGCGCTGGCGAAGATGTCGGACGGCAGCTTCCGCATCGCCAAGACCAACGTGAAGGTGACCATTGGCGGCTGCGGCGGCTGATGCAACCGCAATGGGCTGATCTGAACGGAATTTTTCGCAAGGAGAGACAATCATGGGCAAGGCTCGCGTGAAGGTGCCGAAGAAGGCGAAGAAGGGCGAGATCATCACCATCAAGACGCTCATCAAGCACAAGATGCAGCGCGCCACGAAGGACAAGAAGACCGGAAAACCCATCAAGCGCAACATCATCCATACCTTCGAGGCGAAGTTCAATGGCAAGCCCTTCCTGACGGCAGAGTGGGACACCGGCATTTCCGCCAACCCCTACACCGCCTTCACCCACCGGGTGAGCGAATCCGGCGAATACGAGTTCGTGTGGAAGGATGACGCCGGTCAGACCTACACGGCGAAAGCCAGGATCGAGGTCGCCTGACGCAACCATCGACGCCCGGCGGGGTTCGCTCCGCCGGGCCGCACCGGTGCGGATAGCCATGAGGGAGGGCCGCCCGGGCGTGCATTTCGACATCGAAAGAGCGGCGCCGTGCCGTTCAACCAGAACAGAACAAGGCGAGGGATGAAAATGTTCGGGACAAGGTATCGCATGGGCGGAGTGGCCTTCACCGCCCTTGGCGCGTTGGCCGTGGCGGGCGTCTTCACGCTGGGCGCAGGCAGCGCATCGGCCTGCGAGGAATGCAAGGGCAAGTTCGAGGTGGACGGCAAGAAGTCCGGCTATCTTTATTCCAACCCTTCCACCCAGGCCATGGAGGACGATGATTTCGACAATCCGGGCATGCTGTGGGTGGAAAAGGGCCGCAAGCTGTGGGCGAAGAAGGACGGCAAGGCCAACAAGTCCTGCCAGGACTGCCACGGCGCGCCGGAAAAGATGCGCGGCGTCTATCCCGTCTATCCTAAGTATGACCCGAAGACGAAGAAACTCATCAACATCGAACAGCGTATCAACCGTTGCCGCACGGAAAAGATGCAGGCCAAGCCCTGGAAGTGGGACAAGGACAACCTGCTGGGCGTGACCGCACTCATCGGCTATGTGTCGCGCGGCCTGCCGGTGAACGTGAAGATCGACGGCCCGGCGAAGCCGTTCTTCGAAAAGGGCAAGGCCTTCTATTATCAGCGCCGTGGTCAACTCGACATGGCCTGCAAACACTGCCACGAGGACAATGCCGGCAAATACATCCGCGCCGATTTCATCTCCGAGGGGCGCGGCGGCGGCAATTTCCCCACCTATCGCCTGAAATGGCAGAAGCTTGGTTCTCTGCACCGCCGCTTCAAGGGCTGCAACAAGCAGGTGCGCGCCAAGCCCTACAAGCAGGGGGCGGATGAATACGTGAACCTGGAGCTGTTCGTGAAATGGCGCACCAATGGCCTGCCGGTGGAGGTGCCGGGGGTGCGCCGCTGAGCACCGCGTGAAACGACACCCGGGCCGGCGCGAGGATTCCATGCGCCGGCCCTTTTGCTGCCGACCGGCATGCAGCGCCTACCGGTGGGGTGAAGAGCGAGAATTCCTGTCATGCAGATGCGGGTGAAAACACATATGGCATCAATGGCGCTGAATCATGACCTCGCCCACAATGCTCTTTCCGGGTGTTCATATTCCATTATTTTCGCGGAAATTGCATTTCTTGCAGGTTTGTCAGAAAAGAAATGCGCGTCAAACGAATTTTCACAACCAGCATGTTGCTTCTCTACCAAAAGTCCTGTAAAAAGATTTCGCTGTCGGAAAAGGTGCAAGGATGCCGCCCTGGTTCCGGCAGGCTTCGACGCTGTGGTTCCACCCGTCGCTTGTTGCCCCCAGGAGCGCACGGGCGTGGCGCACATCAACGCAGCGGGCCTCGTAACAAGAACCCGGGCAGCATCCGGCCCCCATGTCCGGCGGCAGGCGGTGACGCCACGCAAGCCATGGTCCCCCGGCGCGCGTGGTGCGCATCGCACTACGTTGGCCATCCTCGGCTGCCGGTCTGCCCCCTTGAGCCGGCACCACGCGGAAAGCCCCCGGATGGCCACGGCGGAGAACAATAATCATACTTCGTCGCAGCGTGTTGGACGTGAACGGGTAAAGGGAGGCATAGCAAGATGGGTTGCCAATGACCCCATTCGGAGGAGCGTATCTTCTTCCGGTGTAATTCCTGGTGGGCCGGGCAACGCGTCCGTTAAGACCTTTGACCCGTTGCATTTTCACAGGCGGCGTGTGGGCAAAAGCCCCACGCCGTTCTTTTCGCCTTCCGCGCATGACAAGCCCTTTCCCGGTAAAGCCTGCAATCACGGCGCCCCCCTCCAGCCGATCAACGTTCTCGATTCCTCTTTCCCCTGCCGGCGTTCCGGGCCGGCAGCGGCAAGGGGAAGGACCGCGGATGCAGCCGAAATACAACAACCACAATGGAGTAAACCGCCGTGTTGAACCGTCGCGACTTCATCCAGTTGGCGCTGGCCACGCTGGCCGTCACCGGCTCCGTGGAGGGCTTCCGTCGGGCGCTGGCCGATGAATCCCTCACCCAGGAGCAGCTCCTGGCCTTCAGACCGAAGGGACAGGTGACGCTCATCCACGTCACCGACATCCACGCCCAGCTCGTTCCCATCTATTTCCGGGAACCGGACGTGAACCTGGGCGTGGGGCCGATGAAGGGTCTGCCACCGCACCTGACCGGCGAGGATTTCCTGAAACGCTATGGCATTCGTCGCGGCACGCCCGAGGCCTATGCGCTGACCTGGCTGGACTTCGCGGAGCTGGCGAAGAAATACGGCAAGGTCGGCGGCATGGATCGCGTCGCCACCATCGTCAAGGCCATCCGCGCCGAGCGTGGCGACGATCGCTGCCTGGTGCTGGATGGCGGCGACACCTGGCAAGGCTCCTACACCTCCCTCAAGACGCAGGCGCAGGACATGGTGGACGTGATGAACGCGCTGGGCACCTCCGCCATGACCGCGCACTGGGAGTTCACCTTCGGCGAAGAGCGGGTGCAGGAGCTGATCAAACAGCTCAAATTCCCGTGGCTGGCCGGCAACGTCATCGACGCACAGTGGGAAGAGCCGGTGTTCAAGGCCTGGGAAATGTTCGAGCGCGGCGGGGTGAAGGTGGCGGTCATCGGCCAGGCCTTTCCCTACACCCCGGTGGCCAATCCGCGCCACATGATCCCGAACTGGTCGTTCGGCATCCGCGAGAAGATGGTGCAAAAGCACGTGGACGACGCCCGCGCGGCCGGTGCGGAGCTGGTGGTGCTGCTCTCGCACAACGGCTACGACGTGGACCGGAAGCTGGCCAGCCGGGTGAAGGGCATCGACGTGGTGCTGGTGGGCCATACGCACGACGCCACCCCGCAGGTGGAGCGCGTGGGCAAGACCATCCTCGTTTCCTCGGGCTGCTCGGGCAAGTTCGTCTCGCGCCTGGACGTGGAGGTGAAGGATGGGCGCATGACGGGCTTCACCTACAAGCTCATTCCCGTGTTCTCCGACGTGATCCAGCCGGACGCGGAGATGCGCAAGCTCATCCAGAGCATTCGCAAACCGCACGAGAAAGCGTTGAACGAGGTGCTGGGCACCACCGAGACGCCGCTGTATCGGCGCGGCAACCTGGCCGGCACCTTCGACACCCTCATCACCACGGCGCTGATGGAGGAGCGTGATGCGGAAATCGCGTTGTCGCCGGGTTTCCGCTGGGGACCGTCACTAATCCCGGGCCAGCAGATCCGGGCCGAGGACGTCTATTCGCAGACGGCCATCACCTACCCCCAGGTCTATCGCTCCGAGATGACCGGCCAGCGCCTGAAGGAGATTCTGGAGGACGTGTGCGACAATCTCTACAACCCGGATCCCTACTATCAGCAGGGCGGCGACATGGTGCGCACCGGCGGCATCCTCTTCGACATCCACCCCTATGAGAAGATGGGCAACCGCATCCAGAACCTGCGCCTGAAACGCACCGGCCAGCCCATCGATGCCGCGAAGAAATACGTGGTCACCGGCTGGGCCTCGGTGAATCCGGGCGTGGAAGGCCCGCCGGTGTGGGATCTGGTGATGAACTGGATCCGCAAGCAGAAGACCATCCGCATCCCGGAACAGAGGGATGTTCGGCTGGTGACCTGAACCACCGCCTTCCGAAAGGCGATACGCATGGGCTGGCATGGGACAGACGACACGCAGCGACAGGCGGCGCCCGCCGACCCGGGGCGGCGTCGCCTGTTCGCGGGCCTGGCAGGTCTGGCCGCCGCGCTGGGCCTGCCCCGCAACGGCGCGCGCGCGCAGCGGCCGGAACACGCCCCTTTCCGGCCCGGCATGGCGGTGGGCGCGCGCCCCTATGGCCTGCCCTCGCCGTTTCAGCGCGGCGTGGTGCGGCGCTGGCTGAACTGGATGCTGCCCTCGCGGCTCACCAACGTGGCCTTCACGCCGCTGGCGGACCTGGAGGGCGTCATCACCCCCAATGGCCTGCACTTCGAGCGTTCGCACGCCGGCACGCCCGTCATCGACCCGGCGCGATTTCGCCTGAAGGTGCACGGGCTGGTGGAGCGGCCACTGGCCTTCACGCTGGATGACCTGAAACGCCTGCCCGCGGTTTCGCGTTTGCACTTCATCGAGTGCGCCGGCAACAATTCGCTCAACTGGAAGCGCCCGCAGGTGAACGCGGTGCAGTTCACCCACGGCATGCTCTCGTGCAGTGAATGGACGGGCGTGCGGCTGATGGACGTGCTCACCCTGTGCGGGCTGAAGGCGGGCGCGCGCTGGCTGCTGGCGGAAGGGGCGGATGGCGCGGCCTACGCCCGCTCCGTGCCGCGCGCGTTGTGGGACGAGGCTCTGCTGGTGTTCGCGCAGAACGGCGAGGCGCTGCGGCCCGAACAGGGCTTTCCCTTGCGGCTGCTGGCGCCGGGAACGGAAGGATCGCTGAACGTGAAATGGCTGCATCGCATCGAGGTGGGCGATGCGCCATGGCTGACGCGCGAGGAAACGGCGCGCTACGCCGACTTGCAGGACGACGGCAAGGCGCGGCTGTTCACCCTCATCCAGGAGGTCAATTCCGTCATCACCCTGCCCTGCCCCGAAAGGCCGTTGAAGGCGCATGGGCCGCAACGGCTCTCGGGGCTGGCATGGTCGGGGCATGGGCGCGTCAAGGCGGTGGACATTTCCTTCGATGGCGGGCGCAACTGGCGGTCGGCGCGGCTGGAGGAACCGGTGCTGCCGAAGTGCCTGACGCGCTTTCACCTGCCCTTTGACTGGCGCGGCGAGGAACTGCTGCTGCAATCGCGCGCGGTGGACGAAAAGGGCAACGTGCAGCCCACGTATGCCGAAAACCTGCGGGTGAAGAGCGCCAATCAGGTCTATCACAACAATTCCATCACCACCTGGCGGGTGATGCCGAACGGCGAGGTGCGCCATGTGCGGGTGGATTGATAGACCGGAGGTGCGCGCGGCGGCGCTGATCATTCTCCTGCTGCCGGCAGGCGGAGCGCCGGCGGCGGAGACGGCGCGCATCGGCACGCCCCTGAGCGCACGCGAGATCGCCGCCATCGACCGCGACGCCCGCTTCGATGGCGCGGGCCTGCCCTCCGGCGCCGGCACGGTGGCGGAAGGCGAGGAACTCTATGGCGCGCGTTGCGCGGGGTGTCATGGCGAATTC
>JALVFB010000116.1 GCA_027030295.1 Hyphomicrobiales bacterium | reverse complement strand
ATGAGCGTTTCGTGCGCGTTGGTGAAGCGTCTGCCGCGGAAGTTCGGCATGGGGTTGGTCTTCAGCCAGATGACGTCGTTGAGCAGCCAGAAGCCGAGATCCTGCATGATGGCGCCGACGCGGAAGATGTTGTGATAGGAACCGATGACCCACAGCGTGCCGTCGCGCTTCAGCACGCGGCGGCATTCGGAAAGCCAGGCCTTGGTGAACTGATCGTAGGCGGCGAACGAGTCGAACTTGTCCCAGGCGTCATGCACGCCGTTCACCCGGCTCTGGTCTGGCCGGGTGAGGTTGCCGGAGAGCTGGAGGTTATAGGGCGGGTCGGCGAACACCACGTCCACGGAGCGGGAAGGAATGCGCCTCAGTTCGGTGATGCAGTCCCCCACCAGCACCCGGTTCAGCAGGGTGGTGACATCCCCCTTGTGCTCGATGCCCATGCCGGCCCCCTCCACACGACCCACTCACGAACGCACGAACGCATGACTCGCGGTGAAGGATACGCGGCCCCGGACTCGTGCGAAACGAAACCCTGCGCCTATGGTTAAGCGGGGGTTGCCCTGCCATGTGGAAAGGCTTGCGCCGGCGCCTTTTGCGCCCGCGCCCCGGGCGCTCTATATTGCCTGACGACGGACAACACACAGGAGCGCATCATCTCATGAACGACGCCACGAACACCCCGCGGACGGAAGAAAGACCGCTGGTCGAGATAGACCTCATCATCGATTTCATCTGCCCGTGGAGCTATATCGGCAAGCGCCGTCTGGACGCCACGCTGGACATGCTGGGCGAGGGATTCAAGGTGAATTTTTATCCCTTCCTGATGGCCGCGGACGTGCCCCAGGGCGGCATTCCGCGCAAGGAATGGCTGGCCAGGACCTATGGCTCGAAGGAGCAGATCGCCAGGGCGCTGGAGCCGATCAAGGTCGCGGGCCTGCAGGATGGCATCGAGTTCGACTTCGACGCCATCGAGGTAATGCCCAACACGCTGGACGCCCACCGCGTGATGCGCTGGGCGCGCGAGGTGGGCAAGGCCTCGGAAATGGCCGATCGCCTGTTTTCGCTCTATTTCATCGAGGGAGAGGACATCGGCGACATCGACGTGCTGGCCCGCGCCGCGGCGGAAGTGGGGGTAATGGACGCCTTCCGGGCGCAGAAGATGCTGGAAAGCGGCACGGATATGGAAGAGGTGTGGAACGAGATCATGGAGGTGAAGGAGCTGGGCGTGAAGCGCCTGCCCGCCTTCATCATCGCCCGCAAATACGCCATTCTCGGCGCCGAGGATCCGGTGACCCTGGCCAAGACGCTGCAGGCGGTGCAGGCGGAGCTGGCGCTGGACGCCGAAGAAGCGGCGCAAGAAACCGGCGGAAAGGCGGACTGACGCCGCGCCTTCCCGCTGCATGGCAAGGGATGCTTGTCCCCGCCGTGTCCCGCGGCGGGGATTTTTTGACCGAAAATCCCGTAATGATACCAGGTTGCGTAAAGACTGACCGGTAAAACCGCCCCGCGCCCCTCAGGCCCTTGTTTTTCATGATATGGGGGCCCAAGTGGGGGCGCGGGGCGGTGGGTGGTTCTTCATGCATCTTGGCATGATTGCCCAACATTTCACTGCATCCCGCAAATTGCACAAATAATAGGCAATTTCGCGATATTTCAGACATCTGGAAAATGGTATCCGGCACAAAATTTCATCCCTGCACAATAATTGACAAGCAGTGCATTCTGCCATAACCCCATGAGCACAAAAGGTGGGCGTTCCTGCGCAAGGGGGAGGCAGGGAGCGCGTATTTTCTGCGCAAGGAGGGGAATCATGATCGTGGCGGGAGATGTGGCCTGGGTATTGACGTCCACGGCGCTGGTGCTGCTGATGACCATTCCGGCCCTGGCCTTGTTCTATGGCGGGCTGGTGCGCGCGACCAACCTGCTCTCCGTGCTCATGCACTGCGTGGCCATTGCCGCGCTGGCCTCCATCCTGTGGCTGGCCGGCGCCTATTCGCTGGCCTTCGACGCCGGCAACGCCTTCATCGGGGGGCTGTCGAAGGTCTTCCTGCTGTCGGTGGCGCGCGACGCCGTCTGGGAGGGCACGAAGATTCCGGAAACGGCCTTCTTCATGTTCCAGATGACCTTCGCCATCATCACCCCGGCGCTCATCGTCGGCGCCTATGTCGAGCGCATCAGGTTCGCCGCCGTGCTGGTGTTTTCCGGCCTGTGGCTGGTGCTGGTCTATGCCCCGGTGGCGCACTGGGTGTGGGGCGGCGGCTGGCTGGCCGGCATGGGCACGCTGGACTTCGCCGGCGGCATCGTCGTGCATGTCACCGCCGGCGCCTCGGCGCTGGTCATCGCCGCCATGCTGGGGCCGCGCCGGGGCTTTCCGAAGCACGTGCAGCCGCCGCACGCGCCGTGGATGACCATGGTCGGCGCCACCATGCTGTGGGTGGGCTGGTTCGGCTTCAACGCCGGCTCGGCGCTGGCCGCCAACCATGACGCCGCCATGGCCCTGCTGGTCACCCACGTTTCCGCCGCCACCGCCTCGCTGGTGTGGATGGCGCTGGAGTGGACGAAGTTCGGCAAGCCCTCGCTGGTGGGCTTCGTCACCGGCACCATCGCCGGGCTGGCCACCATCACCCCGGCCTCGGGCTTCGTCGGCCCCGTGGCGGCATTGATCATCGGCGTCGCCGCCGGCGTCATCTGCTTCTATGCCGTGCCGCTGGTGAAGGATCGGCTGGGCGTGGACGATTCGCTGGATGTGCTCGCGGTGCATGGCGTCGGTGGCGCCACCGGCACCATTCTGCTTGCCTTCCTCGTCTCGCTGCCCGGCGGCGTCGGCTATGCCGAGGGCATGAATTTGGGCAGCCAGTTCGTGGCCCAGGCCGTCGGTGTCGTGTCGGTGGCTGTCTTCTCCGCCGTGTTCACCTGGATCATCGTCAGGCTGACGAAGGCGCTGGTCGGCCTGCGGGTGGACGAACAGACGGAGAAGGAAGGGCTGGACTACGCCGAACACGGCGAGGTCGGCTACAACATCCAGTGAAACGCGATACGCTCCGCGCCGCTGGTGCGGAGCGCGCTTTTGCCCCTATAATCCGCGTCATGAACGATTCGCCACATACGGGGGCGTGGCGCGCGCTGTTGCTGGCGCTGGCGCTGCTCCTGCTGGCCCTGCGTCCGGCCATGGCGCAGCCGGCGCATGGCGTTGCCATGCATGGCAGGCCTGCCCTGCCGCCGGATTACACGCATTTCCCGCATGTCAATCCGGATGCACCGAAGGGCGGCACGCTGCATCTCGCCGTTATCGGCAGTTTCGATTCGCTCAATCCCTTCATCATCAAGGGCAACCCGGCCTGGTATGTGCGCCTGCTGTCCTTCGAGCCGCTGATGGCGCGCAATCTCTCCGAGCCGTTCTCGCTTTACGGGCTGATCGCCGAGAAGGTGGAAATGCCCGAGGATCGCACCTTCATCACCTTCCACCTGAACCCGAAGGCGCGCTTCGCCGACGGCGCGCCGATCACCGCGAAGGACGTGTTGTTCTCCTGGAAGACCCTGCGCGACCACGGGCGTCTGAACCACCGCACCTATTACAGGAAGGTGAGGAA
>JALVFB010000115.1 GCA_027030295.1 Hyphomicrobiales bacterium | reverse complement strand
AGCGTCCGCACGCTCCAGCGCGGCGAACCGGCGCGGGCGGCCAGGCGCATGGCGCGAGTGCGCTGATGGAAGATTTCGTGACGCATGCGGCTCCCCGGCCCTGTGCCAATCCGGGACAGATGGTTCATCATTCGCAAGGGCAGCAAGGGCCATGCCATGGCGGCGGCATGGAAGCGCCTCAGCCGCCGCCACGCTGGAATGCGCGGCGAAAGCGCCGCAGGAAGGCGTCGCGCCGCCCGGGCGGCAGGTGGCGCATGTCCAGGGTTACGCGGGCGCGGGGCAGGGTGAGCGCGCCGACGCGGCGCGGGGGCAGCTCGTGACAGGCAATACACACGCCACCATTCGCCGTGCACAGCTCCCAGGTCATGTCATTCGCGTGAGAAAATAATTCGGATTCTCCCGGCAGGTAATTGAGGGATCGCATGAATTCCGAGAGGGAAATGCTCATTTCCAGATGAACGACCGGCGTGATGGGCATGGGATTTCTTCCAGGTGGCACTGCGCTTCCGGGATCAATCCTCGATGAAAACGAGGCTCTTCGTCCAGTCGCAAATGCGGCGCAGAGCCTGCCATTCCTTCTCGGTCAGGATGGGGCGGGCGTTTGGCAGGTGGGCCCGTTTCATCATGCGGATGCGTTCAGCCGTCGGCGGGTGGGTCTGGAACAGGGTCAGCAGATCCCCGTTTTCGGACTTGCCGTGACCATATTTCCCTTCCAGTCGCTCGAAGAAAGTGGCCAGCGCCGCCGGATCGGCGCCGGCATGGCGCATGCGGCGGATGGCGACGGCGTCGGCGGCGGTTTCGCTGCGGCGGGAAAAGCGCAACTGCCCCAGCAAAAGCGCGGCATTGCCGAAGAAATTGTCACCGAAAACCATGGTGGTGACGACGGACAGGCCGGTGGCGCGCACGAGGGCGGCCTCCGGATGCCTCAGCTCGGCGTGGCCCATCTCGTGCGCCAGCACGGCGGCCACCTCGTCCGGGGATCGTGCGAAGTCGATCAGCCTCTTGCCGATGACGATGTATCCGCCCGGTGTGGTGAAGGCGTTGATCATGCCTATTTTCGCCACCATCACGCGGCGTTCGGTTCCCGGCGGCCAGTCCGGCGCCAGCCTTCCGGTCATGCGGCGCAATGCGCGCCACCCGGCCGGGGCGGCGCAGATCTTTCCATGCGTCATGCCGCGCACCAGCGAGCGGCCCAGGGACTGGTGCAGGGAGCCGGGCAGCATGTTCGCCACCATGCGCGCCACCGGGACGTTTCCGAACCACAGCCAGGCACCGGCGAGGAGCAGGGCGACGGTGGCGGCGAGCATGGGCGCGAGCAGCCGCATATGGTGGCGTCTGGCCGAGAGATGCGGCGCGTGGCGCAGCAGTGGCGGCACGGCGCCGGCATCGGCGATGAACAGGCGGGCGTCCGGCTGGTTGACGTTGCCCAGCAGAGGGGGTTCTTCGCGCCGCAGCGGGCCGGTGGCGACAAGGTCGCGCCAGGGCCAGAATTGGGGGCGGGCCGCGTCATCCGACGGAACGATGCGCAGGCCGGAGGTTTCAAGCGATACCGTCACCGCCATGGCCCGCGCCGATTTTCCATCGGACAGGGTGCCCTCGAAGGCCATTTCATCGCGCCCGGAAGTGGGGTTGCCTTTTGGCCGCGACATGGTTCAGAAGCCGTCGATGTCGAAGAATTCGCCCATGCCCTCGCCGCTTTTTTCCAACGTGTCCGTGGCTTGCCGCAGGCTGGCCAGGTCCACCGCGCCCTCGAAAGAAATGTTGCTCACCATGTAGCGGGCCAGACGCTTCTGCGCCACCGGCGCCAGAATGCCCAGCGACAGCAGAATGATGAACAGATTGCCCAGGTGCAGCAGGAAAAGCCGCATCGGCCTCAGATTCAGGCGAAAACGGCCACCTTGCAGGCGCACGTGTCCGGTGAGCCAGTTCGTCGCCTGGGCCAGGTAGCGGTAGCGCAGCCACATGAAGAGCAGCAGCGACAGGACGAGCAGAACGACCAGCAGGGCCGGCGGCAGTTCGACCGGCATGGCAATCGGCTGTCCGCCCTGGTGGCGGATGGCGGCGTTGATGACCTCCACGACCAGCAGCAGGATCAGCACGTAGGGCAGAAGGCCGCCGAACCACAGGGGCGCGAAGACGCGATACAACGGCCCCAGCGCCGGTTCCGGATCCACGCGCAGCCGCGCGGTGCCGATGCGCGTGTCCCGCGTCATCAGCGTGTGCAATTTGCGCAGGCGCCAGGGGAGAAGCCAGCCCAGGCTCAGCGGCACCAACAAGCCGCTGAGGAAATAGGCGTTGGCATATTTCACGGGCGAACCGGCCAGCGTGGCGCGAATGCCGCGCCAGCGGGTGCGGCGCAGGCGATAGCGCCAGGTGCGATAGATGGCCAGGCCGAACAGCCAGAAACCAATGACATAAAGCGGCAGGAAGAGAATCTGCGCCAATTGCTCATTGCCAGCGGAGAGAATGGCGACGATGACGCCATGGATCATCGCTCCGCCGCCCAGAAACACGGCCGCCAGCAGGAAGCCCCTGAACAGCTCCCAGCCGGTTCCGGTGTATTCCAGCGGCTCGTCGTTGATGCGCACCGCGTTCCAGATGCGGCGGCGCACTTCCGTCTTGCCCCAGAAGGAATAGATGCCCAGCGTGAGAATCGTCAGCAGGAAGTTCCTGATGGAGAGCCAGACGAATCCCTTCGGTTCGCTCCATCGGATATGGAGCGTGTGGTCTTCTCCGGGCTGGCGCGCGGCCATGTCAGTTCCGGAAGAAGCGTGGTCTTCCATCATGGCGTTTCCCCTCTCTTGCGGCGACAGGTGGCGCGCTTCCCGGCGCAGGCCGCCTCCGTCACCGTCTCGTCGATTTCCATCAATTCAAGACAGCTCAAATAGACTTCCTCGCAGGCGTTGCGGCTCATGCAGTCGTCCACCCGCGTCTGGCACTGTTGCCTGTCGCCTCCGGCGTTCAGGCATTCGCTGGCCACACGGTGGCACTCGTTGAGCGATTGCGCGGCGCCAGCGGGCATGACCGTCGCCAGCACGCCGACCGACATGCAAACAACATAAGACAAGTATTTACGCATCAGGAGACTCCGTCGCTTCGTTTTTCCCGGCGGCACGATAGCCGACCTGCACCTGGAAGCACAATTGGGCGAAAGGCGGGCGTGTTTGACGGCGCGGGAGGAAGCCTTTACAGCGGGTGCATGCGAGACATGCCGGACATGAGAGTGCCGGCGGCCTCGCCCGCGGCGCCGCCACCGAAGCCGAGGGCTGATGTGGCGCGTGCGCCGTGGGACGCGTTGCCGCTGCCGATTTGCCCACGGTTGCTGGCGCCGGAAACGCGCGAACACATGGCGGCGCTGGCGCTGTTCGCGCGGGCGTTGCGCGAGGCCGTGGAAGCGTCGGAGGAGAAGGATGCGCGCATCGGGCGGGTGGAAACGCTGGAGCTAGCCCTTTCCGGCGCCTTCGGTCCGGCGCTGAGCCGCCCGGAGCTGTTGCCGGCGGTGATCTTGCGCGATTCGCTGCTGGCCACGGGCGGCAGCTTCGCCGACATGCTGGCGCTGGCCGACGCGGCGAAGGACGAGATCGCCGGCGTG
>JALVFB010000114.1 GCA_027030295.1 Hyphomicrobiales bacterium | reverse complement strand
TTGTCGGAACCGGGGAAGGCGGCGGCCTTCAGCGCCTCGAGATCGCCCTTCGCTTCCAGCGCCACCCTGGCGATCTCGCCCACCATCTGCTGGAAGGTCTCGTTGCGGGCGACGAAGTCGGTCTCGGAGTTCACCTCCACCACGGCGCCGCGCGCGCCCTCGGTGGCGGCGCCCACCAGGCCCTCGGCGGCCACGCGCGAGGACTTCTTGGCGGCCTTGGACAGGCCCTTGGCGCGCAGCCAGTCGATGGCCTTCTCCATGTCGCCGCCGGTTTCGGTCAGCGCCTGCTTGCAGTCCATCATGCCGGCGCCGGTCTTCTCGCGCAGCTCCTTCACCATGCTCGCGGTGATGTTGGCCATGATCCTTCTCCTGCTGATATCCCTGTTTACCACCCACCGCCCCGCGCCCCCACCCAACCCCCAATTTTGGAAACGAGGTTGGGTGGGGGCGCGGGGCGGTGGTTCAACGGTCATGCTTAGGCATACCGGGCCGCGCACGACCGTTGCTCACATCACATCATTTCTCTTCCGAAGCGGCCTCTTCGGTGGCGGTTTCCTCGGCCTTCCGCATGGCCTCCTCCGCCTCCTTCAGCGTGTCCTCGGCTTCCGTCGCGGCGGCCGCTTCCTCCTCGGCGGCCAGCGCCGGCTCCTCGGGCGGCGTCTCCAACTCGCCGATGTCGCCGCCGGCGGCCTGGGCCAGGCCGTCCAGCGCCGCGTCGCGCACATAGCGGCAATACAGCTCAACGGCACGGGCGGCGTCGTCGTTGCCCGGGACGGGATAGTCGATGTCGTCCGGGTCGGCGTTGGTGTCCAGAATGGCGATGACCGGAATGCCCAGCTTGTTCGCCTCGTGAATGGCGATGTGCTCCTTCGGCGCGTCGATGACGAACAGCAGATCGGGCAGGCCGCCCATGTTCTTGATGCCGCCCAGGGCCTTTTCCAGCTTGTCGCGCTGGCGCTGAAGGCGCAGCAGCTCCTTCTTGGTGTAGCCGCCGGACAGCTCCGGATCGTCCAGAATTTCCTCCAGCTCGCGCAGCTTGCGGATGGAGCGGGAAATGGTGCGCCAGTTGGTGAGCGTGCCGCCCAGCCAGCGATGGTTGATATAATACTGGGCGCAGGCCTGCGCGGCCTCGGCGATGGGCTGGGAGGCCTGGCGCTTGGTGCCGACGAACAGCACGCGGCCGCCCTTGGCCACCACGTCGCGCACCTTCTCCAGCGCCTGCTGGAAAAGCGGCACCGTCTGAGAAAGGTCGATGATGTGAATGCCGTTGCGGATGCCGAAGATGTAAGGCGCCATCTTCGGGTTCCAGCGTTCCTTGCGGTGGCCGAAATGCGCGCCCGCCTCCAGCAGCTCGCGCAGGGAAACCTCGGGCATTGCCATGATGCTTTTCTCCTTTTCCGGTTGGGGCCTGTCGGCCCGTGCCTCCACGCCGGCCAGTTGACCCTTGCGCTTCGGAAGCCGCTCCCGAAAGCGCAAAAGCACCGGAAGGCCGCATGCCGCTCCCCTGCCCCGCCGCGGGGCGGAAAGACCCGTGCGGCCTTGCGCCGGCGTGTGTGAATTTCGCCCGTTTGCTTGCGGACGATGAAAAGCGTTTAGGCCAGCGGGCGCGGCTTGGCAAGGGGCAAGTCATGCGCGGAATGCACGGCAGGGTGTGGAAATATTTCGGGATGGCCTTGTCTGGCGCGCGGGCCGTGGCAGCATGGGTGGGTACATGGGGAGATTCGGCGGTGACGGATTTTTCGCGGGAAAAGGCGCTGCTGGCGCAAGGGCTGGGACCGGTGTGCGGTATCGACGAGGCCGGACGCGGGCCGTTGTGCGGGCCGGTGGTGGCGGCGTGCGTGGTGCTTAACGCGGCGCGGCTGCCCGATGGCATCGCCGACTCCAAGCGGCTTTCGGAAGCGGCGCGGGAGCGGCTGGCGGAAGAGATACGCGCCTGCGCGCGGGTGGGCGTGGGGCTGGCGGCGGCGGCGGAGATCGACGCGCAGAACATCCATCACGCCACGTTGCTGGCCATGCGCCGGGCCTTCGACGCCCTGCCCGGAGAGCGCCCGGCGATGGCGCTGGTGGACGGGAAATTCGCGCCCGAACTGCCCTGCGCGGCGGAGGCGGTGGTGAAGGGCGACGATTTGGTGTTGTCCATCGCCGCGGCGTCCATCATCGCCAAGGTGGAGCGCGACCGGATCATGAAGGAACTGGATGCGCGCTATCCGCTTTATGGCCTGGCGCGGCACAAGGGCTATCCGACGAAGGCGCACATCGCGGCGCTGCAAGAACATGGCCCCTGCCCGGAGCATCGGCGCAGTTTCGCGCCGGTCAGGGAGGCGTGTCGCGTGCATGGCGCCTAATCTTCTTGCATGGGCGTGCGAAATGTGGCGCATGGTGCGCGCATTAGCGACTGGCATTCAAGGAAAAGTCTGGAGAAAACCGTTTCTACGAGTAGTTGGCGAAGGCAAAGCCGGGGAATGCAATGGCAATGGCATCACCCCCGTCCATTCATTGTCATCCCCGCGAAAGCGGGGATCCATTGAACCTATTGATTTAATTATGGATTCCCGCTTTCGCGGGAATGACGAATTCAGGAAACCATGAGAGCTTTCCCAGAGACGGGTGCATATGGGTAATGGACGGAACAAACCGGCGCGGGCGTGGCAGCGGATGCTCTCCGGGCGGCGGCTGGATCTGCTGGATCCGTCGCCGGTGGACATCGAGATAGAGGACATCGCGCTGGGGCTGTCGCGCGTGGCGCGGTGGAACGGGCAGACGGAAGGCGAGCACGCCTTTTCCGTGGCGCAGCATTGCGTGCTGGTGGAGCGGCTGGCCAGCATCTTCCGCCCCGACCTCGACCGGCGCTGGCGGCTGGCGGCGCTGCTGCACGACGCGCCGGAATATGTCATCGGCGACATGATCAGCCCGTTCAAGGCCGCGCTGGGGCTGGACTACAAGGACTTCGAGCACCGGTTGCAGCGGGCCATTCATATCCGCTTCGGCCTGCCGCCGGAGCCGCCGCAATGGGTGGAGAAGCTCATCAAGCGAGCGGACAGGGCCTCGGCCTTCATCGAGGCGACGCGCCTGGCGGGCTTTTCGGACGCGGAGGCGGCGCGCTTCTTCGGGCGTCCGCGCGGCCTGAAGGGGCCGGAGGCGGAGCGCCTGCTGGCGCTGGAACCCTGGCCTGTGGAGCGAGCGCGCCTGACCTTCCTCAAGCGCTTCGAGAAGCTGCGGTGAGCACATCGAGCCTTTTCTGACGGAAGCTTGAAGGCATGCCACAGATGCATGCGTGCGTCCTTCACTCTGAAGTCCGAACGAAAGAACAACATGATGCCAGGATGCATGAAGAAGCACCCAACCCCCCAATCATGAAAAACAAGGGACTGATGGGCGCGGGGCGGTTTCAGCGGTCAACCTTTGCGCAGCCTGGTATTATACCAGGTTGCGTAAAGACTGACCGGTAAAACCGCCCCGCGCCCCCACCCAACCCCTTGTTTTTCATAATTTGGGGGTTGGGTGGGGGCGCGGGGCGGTGGGTGGTCATTTATGCATTCTGGTATTAGTCCCTTCACCGGGAATCAGGGCGCGATGTGCCCCTTGCGTGACCCGCAAGGGAGAAGCCCGGAGAAGAAGTCCGTGATCACCGG
>JALVFB010000113.1 GCA_027030295.1 Hyphomicrobiales bacterium | reverse complement strand
CGTCGGCACGGCGCCGGCCAGCTTCGCCAGCGTTTCCGTCGCCGCGTTGTAGGCCCGCATCTTCAGGCCCTTCATGTCGGCCAGAGACCTGATCTCCTTGTTGGCGTAGATGCCCTGCGGCGGCCACGGCACGGCGAACAGCAGCTTCAGCCCCTGTTTCGCCAGCTTCTTCTCGATCACCGGGCGCGAGGCGGCCCACAGCTTTTCGGCCTCGTCATAGTTGGTGGCGAGGAACGGGATGGAATCCACCGCGAACACCGGGTCCTCGTTGGCCAGCCGCGACATCAGCACCTCGCCAATGGGCACCAGGCCGCGCCGCACCGCGTTCTTGATCTCCGGGTGCTTGATGAGCGATCCGGCGGAATGCACCACGATCTTCAGCTGGCCCTTGGTGGCCTGCTCCGCGTCCTTGGCGAACTCGCGGATGTTCACCGTGTGAAAGGTCTTGTCGCCGTAGGGCGTGGGCATGTCCCACTTGGTGGCGGCGGCGGCGATGGTGGCCGTCAGCGCCACCGCACCGGCGGCGACAATGTGCCTGAAATGCAGCATCGTGAAACCCTCCCTGAATTTTACCATTGTCCACCTGCCATGTCGGCAAGCCCATGTCGACACGCCTGGGCCGGCATGTCATCTCGCAGGAGAAGAAAAGGAAACTCGCCGCAGGCAGGAACGGGCACCATGATATGCCTTGTGGAACGAATGTCCATGTATCGGAAAAGTTGTCCTGCCGCGTGACACACGTTCAGGCGCCGTTGCCCTCGGCCATGTGGCGCAGCCAGTCGCGCAAATACAGCGCCCCCGAAGCGATGGTGAGAGCGGCCACCGGGGGCGCGCCGATCCAGTCCAGCCAGAACATGTCCCAATCCATGGCCAGAAACAGCAGCGTCAGGCCGACATAGACGATCTGCACCGCGGTATTGGCCTTGGAAACCGGATGTGGATGCATCTCCATCGGCCGCCCCAGCAACCAGGCCAGCACCACCCCGCCGACGATGAGCACGTCGCGGCTGACCACGAGGATGGCCAGCCACGCCGGCACCCGCTCCATGATGGCGAGCGTCACGAACAGGGCGATGAGCAGCAGCTTGTCGGCCAGCGGATCCAGGTGCGCGCCCAGCTCCGTTTTCATGTCATAGCGCTTGGCCAGCCAACCATCCACGGCATCCGAAATGCCGGCGACGAGAAAGACCAGCAACGCCAGATGCATCTGGCCGTCGATGACGAGCCAGACGGCCAGCGGCACCAGCAGGATGCGGACGATGGTGATGAGATTGGGCAGGCTGACCGTCTGCGCCATGCACAAGCTCCTTCCCTGGCTGGTGGCGTTACCCTGCCCCCGTCTTACCAGGCGCGCAAATACCAGCGCCCGCCACTGTTTTGCAAATCGAGGCCCGAACGGGCCAGCTCCTGCCGCAGGGCCTCCGGCGACAGCGAAGTGGCCACCCGCACCACCGCCTGGGTGCCGGAGAGCGACTGCACGTCCACGTTGTTCACTCCCGGCGTGGTGGCCAGACGCGCGCGCAGCTGCTGCCACTGCCGCAGCGAGGAAAAGGGAACCACGACCGTCATGTGGCTGGCGGCGCGCGCCATGGCCCGCGCCTGGCGGCGGGCCTGCTCCTCCTTCCACACCTTGCGCCGCCACTTGATGGTCATCACCTCGATGAACCGGCGCACGGCCTGTTCGGCGGCGACCTCCACCCCCTGCCCTTCAGGTGCGACATAGGTCTTGTCGAACGCGATCCTGCCGCCCGGCGAGCGCCCGATCATGGCCGCCTGCACGGCGTTCTCCCCGCTCGGCCGGGCCAGCGCGGTGAGCAGATAGTCGGCGTCATAGCGCATCCGCAGGGCCTGCAGCGCCTCCCGGTCCCCATCAAAGGCTTCCTGGGCGGAAAGGGCGTTGCGATCCACCTCGTCGCCGGCCGGCACGATGATGGGCACCAGCGCGTGTTCGTCGGCCAGCTTGCGCCAGGCTTTCAGCCATGGATTGTCCTCCCACAGCACCGGGCCGTCCGGCCCCTGCCACACCGGCACCACCAGCACCGGCGGCGCCTGCCGGGTGACGGCGGCGATGCCCTTCGCGCGCAACAGGCGCAGCAGCTTGCGCGGATTGAAATGCACGGAAATGCGCGCGAGGTAGCGCGTCGGGCCGGTGTGTTCATCGGCAATGGACAGCGAGGAGAGCAGGCGCCCGATATCGCGGTCGGGCATGTTTTTCAGCCGCTTTGCCGCCTTCGCGCCGGCCAGGCGGCGCACCAGGCGGAAAAAGGCCTCGCGCTGGGCCTGCAAGATGGCCTTCATCTTGGCGCGGGTGGCGTCCTCCGCGGTCACGTCCACCGCAATGGCATTGACCACGAACAGCTTGTGCTCCTTCGCCTGGGCGGAAGCGGCAACAAGATGCACCGCCAGCGCCAGCGCCAGCAGCCATTTCCACGGACGAAAGGTCGGATTGCAGTTTCTGAGCGTCATGCCAGCCGTTGCCCCCGGTCTTGGCGGTTCAACATCGCGCTCCTGTGCGCAAATCGTTTCTTTTTCTTGCATGCATGGGCGGGCTGTTTCAATACATGTTCCGAAAAGCGGCGACAAGCACGGCTTTGCCCATGTTCACGCGTGTGCGGAATGAACACCAGAGGCAGGTGGCATGGCGGACTTGACGAAGGATCGGGACAAGGGGCTGACCTACGCACAGGCGGGCGTGGACATAGACGCCGGCAACGCCCTGGTGAAGGCCATCGCGCCGTTGGCGGCGGCCACGGCGCGGCCGGGCGCGGACGCCGATCTGGGTGGCTTCGGCGGGCTGTTCGACCTCGCGGCGACGGGCTATCGCAATCCCCTGCTGGTGGCGGCCACCGACGGCGTGGGCACCAAGGTGCTGCTGGCCATCGAAAGCGGCCTGCACGCCGGCATCGGCATCGATCTGGTGGCCATGTGCGTGAACGACCTCGTGGTGCAGGGTGCGGAGCCGCTGTTCTTCCTCGACTATTTCGCCACCGGCAGGCTGATGGTGGAAAATGCGGTGGAGGTGGTGAAAGGCATCGCGAAAGGCTGCGCCATGGCCGGCTGCGCGCTCATCGGCGGCGAGACGGCGGAGATGCCCGGCTTGTATGCCTCGGGGCACTACGATCTCGCCGGCTTCGCCGTTGGCGCGGTGGAGCGAGACGATGTCCTGCCACACCGTGATCGGATGCAGGCGGGAGACATGCTGGTGGGGCTGGCCTCTTCCGGCCCGCATTCCAACGGCTATTCGCTCATCCGCAAGGTGGTGGAGCGCTCAGGGCTCGAATGGGACGACCCGGCGCCGTTCGACGAAACGCGGCCGCTGGCGCAAGCGCTGCTGACGCCCACGCGCATCTACGTGGCGCCGCTGCTGCGTGCGCAGAAGAGCGGAGAGGCGGGCGCGAAAGGATATGCCCACATCACCGGCGGCGGGCTGGCGGAAAACCTGCCGCGCGTGCTGCCGGAGGGGCTGGCGGCGCATGTGCATCTGGGCGCCCTGCCCTACTGGCCGGTGTTCCGGTGGCTGCAGGAAGCCGGCGGCATTTCGCGGCGGGAGATGCTGCGCACCTTCAATTGCGGCGTGGGCATGGTGGCCATCGTGGAACGCGACGCCGTGGACGAATTCATGTTGATGATGGCCAATGAGGGCGAACAGCCGT
>JALVFB010000112.1 GCA_027030295.1 Hyphomicrobiales bacterium | reverse complement strand
TGGGAGAATCAAGGAGCGTGCCAAGTTGCATGAAAATACGGAAGTTAATGAATCTTTTACATTTTTAAAAACAGGAGCCAGTCCCGCCACGCCCTCCTATGCACAAAAAACGATCATTTATCGCCCGTCTGCACAAATTCTAGGCACAGATGAGGACAAATGAATGTTTTCAAGACAGGACATGCCGGCATGGCGGGCCAGTCGTGGCCCTCGCCAAGGAGCCGGGAGGAACGCCTGGCGCGTTCAGGAAACTTCGTCGTTTTTGGCCAGAGCGACGCCGGCCAGATACAGCGACCCGGCGATCACGACGCGCACCGGGCTGTCGGGCCGAAGTCTCGCGGCCTGGCGCAGGGCCTCTTCCAGCGTCGGCGCCGAACGCGCGGCAAGACCGGCGCGGCAGGCGGCGGCAGCGATGTCGTCCGGCGCATGTCCGCCGCCCGTCTCCGAAACCGTTTCGGGCAGCGGCACGCCGATGACCTGTGCCGCAAGCCCGCTGAAATGTTGCAGGAACGCTTGCGGATCACGGTTCTTCTGCATGCCCAGCACCAGCACCAGCGGCATGGGCGAGACATCCTCCAGATCGGCCAGCGCGGCGGCCAGCGCCCGGGCCGCATGGGGATTGTGGCCGCCATCGATCCAGATGTCGTCATCGGGGTTCACCAGCAACCTGAGCGCGCCGCTGCGGATGGGTTGCAGCCGCCCCGGCCAGCGGGCGGATACGAGCCCCCTGGCGATGATCTCTTCGCTGATGGCGGCATCGCCGCGCATCCGCAGCGCGGCGATGGCCAGGCCCGCGTTGTCGATCTGAAAGCGTCCCGGCAGCGTCGGCATCGGCAGATCGTGAAGGGCGCGTTCGTCTTCCCACACCAGCCGCCCATGTTGTTCGAAGACCTGCCAGTCGCGGTTGGCGGCGAACAGGGGCGCGCCCAGTTCGGCGGCGCGCTCGGCGATGGCGTGCCAGGCGTCCTCCTCCTGCGGGCCGACGACCACCGGCACGCCCGGGCGGATGATGCCGGCCTTTTCGGAGGCGATCTGGCGCAGGTTGTCGCCAAGATATTCCTGATGGTCGAGGGCCACCGGCGCGATGGCGCTGACGGCCACGTTTTCCACCACGTTGGTGGCGTCCAGCCGGCCGCCCAGCCCCACCTCCAGCAGCAGCACGTCCGCCGGGCGCCGGGAAAAGGCGAGAAAGGCGGCCGCGGTGGTGATCTCGAAAAAGGTGATCGGCGCGCCGGCGTTGGCCGCCTCGCATTCCTCCAGCAGCTCCGCCAGCCAGGGTTCGGCGATCGGCCGCGCGCCTTTCTCGTCCGCCAGAAGAATGCGCTCGGAAAAGCGGCACAAATGCGGAGAGGTGTAGACGTGCACGCGCTGGCCCGCCGCCTCCAGCATGGCGCGCAGAAAGGCGATGGTGGAGCCCTTGCCATTGGTGCCGGCCACGTGAATCGCCGGCGGAAGCGCGCGCTCCGGGTGCCCCAGCGCGGACATGAGCCGGCGCATGCGCGCCAGGGTCAGGTCGATGCGCCGCGGATGCAGACCCATGAGGCGCTTGAGAATGGCGTCCGTGCGCGCCCGGGTCAGGCGCTGCGATGTGAAGTTGCGCGACATGTCTTCATGCGATTCATCTCCCGCCGTTTCCCGGGGCGGCGGGAAAAAGGTGCGAGCTCAGGGTTTTCCGCCGTTGCCGTCCGCGGGCGCCCCGGCCTTTTTCGCCTTGTCCGCATCCTCGGCCGCCGCCTTTGCCTTGCCGGCTTGCGGCTTCTTTTCCAGCATGGCGATGCTCTCGCCGTGCAGGAAGCGGATGGCCGCCTTCAGTTGCGTGTCCTTGCTCTTGTCGCGCGGCACATAAACGAGCGAGGGCGCGTTCACCTCCTTGGCCTTGTCGTTCTTCAGGTGCCCCTGCAACCCGGCCTCGCCCTTGGTGCGCAGCCGGTCGGCCTTGTCTTTCAGCTCCGGCGGCAATTCCTGTTCCACCACGTGATCGGGCGTGATGCCGCGCGCCTGGATGGAGCGTCCCGAGGGCGTGTAATAGCGCTCCGTGGTCAGGCGCAGGGCGCTTCTGTCCTTGAGCGGAATGATCTTCTGCACCGATCCCTTGCCGAAGGAGCGGGTGCCGATGAGCACCGCGCGCTTGTGATCCTGCAACGCGCCGGCGACGATTTCCGACGCCGAGGCCGATCCGCCATTGATCAGCACCACCACGGGCTTGCCATTGGTCAGATCGCCCGGCGTCGCCGCCAGCCGTTCCGAATCGTGGCGTCCGCGGATGGAAACGATTTCCCCGTGCTCCAGGAACATGTCGGCGACGCTGCGCGCCTGATCCAGCAGGCCGCCGGGGTTGTTGCGCAGGTCGATGATGTAGCCTTTCAACTTCTTGCCCAGTTTCTTCTTCAGATCGGCGATGGCCTCGCGCAACTTCGGGCTGGTCTGTTCGTTGAACTGGGTGATGCGGATATAGCCGATGTCATCACCCACCACGTCCCACTTCACCGACTGGATGCGGATGATGTCGCGCACGATGCGCACATCGAACGGCTTCTTGCGCCCCTTGCGCAGGATGGTGACGACGATGGGCGTGCCCACCTTGCCGCGCATCTTCTCCACGGCCTGGGAGAGCGTCATGCCCTTCACCGGCTTGCCGTCGATCTTGATGATGTAATCTCCGGCCAGTATCCCGGCTTTCGCCGCCGGCGTGTCGTCGATGGGCGAAACCACCTTGACCACGCCGTTCTCCATGGTGACCTCGATGCCCAGGCCGCCGAACTCGCCGCGGATGTTCACCATCATCTCGTTGTAGTTCTTCGGATCCATGTAGCTCGAGTGCGGATCCAGCGACTGCAACATGCCGCGGATGGCGGCGCGGATGAGCTTTTGCGTGTCCGGCTTTTCCACATACTGGTTGTAGATGTATTCCAGCGCCTCGCCGAACATGTCGAGGTCGCGATACAGGCGGATGTTCTCGTCCACCTTCTTTCCGGCCTTGTCCTGCGCGGCGAGAGCCGGCGTGGCGGCAAGCGCCAATGCCATGCCCAGCGCCATCAGCGGGCGCCTCGCGCGTGCCAGTCGGAGGATTCGTTGCATGGTTGTCTCTCAGCCCTTGTGCGCTTTCTCCCGCAGGCCGGCCAGCCAGCGCGCGGGATCGATCACCTTTCCACGGTTTCGCAACTCCATGTAGAGAATGGGGCGGGTTGCATCAATCCTTTCATCGACCACGGTGGCCGGTTGCGCATGCCCACCCATCCGCCCCAGCGGTTCGCCCGCCTGCACGGTCTCGCCGGATCGCACCATCGTCTTGTCCAGTCCGGCCAGCAATATACGGTAACCACCGCCCATGTCCAAAATGACAAGTTTGCCATATGAGCGGAAGGGACCGGCCACTTCCACCCGGGCATCGGCCGGCGCGGTGACGAGGGCCCCGGGGCGGGTGGCGAGATAGAGGCCCCGGCTGGTGCCAGCCAGCGTCGTTTTGCGGCCGAAGGAAACCAGGGTCTTGCCCTGCGCCGGCCACGGCAGGCGGCCCTTCAGCAGCGTGAAAGGCCGGGATGGCCGGCGCCGCATCGCCGGTGGTTTCCGTTCGGGTTCGCCCGCCCGGTTCTTCCGGCGCCGCCGTTCCTCTTCCAGGGAGCGCAACAGTTCCTCCACGCCGCGAGCCTGTTCCAGCAGCCCGCTCAACCGCCGTTCCTGTTCGCGCATGCGCGTCGTGGTCCTTTCCAGCAGATCGGCCTTCAGGCGCAGCAAGCCGTTCATGCGTTCGAGCGCCGTGCGCAGCTGTTCCTGCCGGGCCCTTTTTTTCACCTGCGTCTTTTCCAGCTCCTTGCGCACCCGCGCCAGCCTTTCCAGCCGCTTTCGCAGCGTCCGCGCCCGTCGGCGCATGGAAGGCAGCACCGCACGCATGGCCAGCGCGCTGCGCAGTGCCTTCAACACGTCATCGGGCCGGGTGACGAACGGCGGTGGCGGATCGCTGCGCAGCCGTTGCAGGGCGGCCAGCAGCCGCACGGTGCCGGCGCGGTTTTTCGCCAGTTGCGCCAGCAGTTCGCCATGCTGCGCCTCCAGCCGTCGCAGGCGCACGCCCAGGGCGGTGATTTCCTGTTCCAGGGCCTGAACCTCTCCGGCCTTTTCCGCCAGCTCGCGCTTGATGCGCGCCATTTCCCGCTCCAGCGCCTGCCGTTCCTGGCGCAGACGTTCCTGTTTGCGCTTCTCCTGTTCGATGCGTTGTCGCAGCTCGCGCAATTGCCGTTGATGCGTGTTCTCTTGCGCCCACGCCGGCGCCGCCGCCGCCAGCGCCAGCAGCAAAACGGCGGCCATCCGCGCCATTATGCGTCCGGGACGAATCATGGGCGGTATTTGGGCACATTTCCGCGGCAAATGCATGGTCGCTTCTGCCAGCGTGGACGCAACGCTTGACAGCTTCGGCAAAAAGCGGGAAGCCAGCACGAAACGACAAATACGGGTGCACGCATGCTCAAACGCAAATCCAGCTACGATTATGACGATCTCATCGCCTGCGGGCGAGGCCAGCTGTTCGGCCCCGGCAACGCGCAGCTGCCGCTGCCGCCGATGCTGATGTTCGACCGCATCACCCATATCACGGACGAGGGCGGCCCGCACGGCAAGGGTGAAATTCGCGCCGAACTGGACATCAGGCCCGATCTCTGGTTCTTCGCCTGCCATTTCAACGAAGACCCGGTCATGCCCGGCTGCCTGGGGCTGGACGCCATGTGGCAGCTGCTGGGCTTCTATCTCGGCTGGATCGGCGGGCCGGGGCGCGGCCGGGCGCTGGGCTGCGGCGAGGTGAAGTTCACCGGCCAGGTGCTCCCCGAAGCGAAACTGGTGGAATATGCGGTCTATCCGCGGCGGGTCATCACGCGGCGGCTGTTCATGGGCATTGCCGACGCCGAACTGTTCTGCGACGGCAAGCGCATCTACACGGCGCGGGATTTGCGGGTGGGCCTGTTTCAACCGGACGAACTGAAGAAGATCTAGGGTGAGAGCCATGCGTCGGGTGGTCATCACGGGAATAGGCATCGTTTCCAGCATCGGCGCGAACGCCGCGGCGGTGAGGGAATCGCTGTGGGAGGCGAAACCCGGCATCACCTTCGCCGAGGAATATGCGAAGCTGGGTTTTCGCAGCCAGGTGCATGGCAAGCCGCCCATCGATCCGGCGCAGGTCATCGACCGCCGGCTGATGCGCTTCATGGGCGACGGCGCGGCCTACGCCCACATCGCCATGGAGCAGGCCATCGCCGACGCCGGGCTGGAGGAAAGCGACATCAGCAACGAGCGCACCGGGCTGATCGTCGGCACCGGTGGGCCGTCCACCCGCGCCATCGTGCAAGCGGCCGACACCACCCGCGAGAAGGGCCCGAAGCGGGTGGGCCCCTTCGCGGTGCCGAAGGCCATGTCCTCCACCGCCTCGGCCGTGCTGTCCACCAATTTCAGGATCAGGGGCGTGAGCTATTCCATCAGCTCCGCCTGCGCCACCTCGGCGCACTGCATCGGCAACGCCGCGGAGCTCATCCAGTGGGGCAAGCAGGACGTGATGTTCGCCGGCGGCGCGGAGGAGCTGGACTGGACGCTCTCGGTGCTGTTCGACGCCATGGGTGCGATGTCCAGCAAATACAACGCCACGCCGGAGAAAGCCTCGCGCGCCTATGACGCGAACCGCGACGGCTTCGTCATCGCCGGCGGCGGCGCCATCCTGGTGCTGGAGGAGCTGGAGCGCGCGAAGGCCAGGGGCGCGAAAATCTATGCCGAGCTGGTGGGCTATGGCGCGACGTCCGACGGCTACGACATGGTGCAGCCTTCCGGCGAGGGCGCGGTGCGCTGCATGAAGCAGGCGCTGGAAACGGTCGATGCGCCCATCGACTACATCAACCCGCACGGCACCTCCACGCCCATCGGCGATCTGCGCGAGGTGGAGGCCATCCGCGCGGTGTTCGGCGAGAACATGCCGCCCATTTCCGCCACCAAGTCGCTCACCGGCCATTCGCTGGGCGCGGCCGGCGCGCAGGAAGCCATCTATTCTTTGCTGATGCTGCGTGACGACTTCATCTGCGAATCGGCCAACATCGAGGAGCTGGACGAGCCGTTCCGCGACGTGCCCATCGTGCGCCAGCGCGTGGAGAACGCCGGGCTGAACACGGTGATGTCCAACTCCTTCGGCTTCGGCGGCACCAACGCCACGCTGGTGTTCCGGCGCATGGATTGAGTTGACGGAATTATACCAGGCTGCGCAAAGGTTGACCGGTGAAACCGCCCCGCGCCCCGTTTTTCCCGTCACCCCGGCGAAAGCCGGGGTCTCGTGCCGCAACCTCATGCGCTTGCGGCTCGAGATTCCGGCTTTCGCCGGAATGACGTATTGAATTCGGGCGGGGGCGCGGGGCGGTTTCAGCGGTCAGACATCGCGCATCCTGGTATGATTCGGTGGTCGGGGCGCGGTTTTTCCATGCGATCATGCGATCGGCCCGCTTCCAATGAATTGGGGGCGGGCCGGAAGGGTCGGGCCAATCCGGAAGCAGGCGAGACGTCCGGCGCCGGTGGCAGGAGGGCGGATGGGGTTGAACTCCTGGCGCTGATGACGCACTCCGCCGCTTCCGGATTGCGATTCCTTTCTGCCGCATCCGGGCTGAGCGGCGGGTGAATGCGTCGTTCATGCGCTATTCAGCTTCACCCGCCGTGCCGCCGCGCACGAGTCTTTCATAATCCTCCATCAGCGTGCGGGTGATGTCGCCCACCTGGAAACGAAAGTCCTTCTCTTCGCCTTCCAGTTCGCCGGAAATTTCGCCCACCGGAGTCACTTCCGCCGCCGTGCCGGTGAGGAAACACTGTTCGAAATCGCCCAGCTCGTCTGGCATGATGGCCCGCTCGATGACCGGGATCTGCCGCGCCTTTGCCAGCTCGATGACCGTGCGCCGGGTGATGCCGTCGAGGAAGCAGTCGGGCGTGGGGGTGTGGATTTTCCCCTCCCCGTCCACGAAGAAGATGTTGGCCCCCGTGGCCTCCGCCACCCGCCCGCGCCAGTCCAGCATCAGCGCATCGGTGTAGCCCTTGCGCTCCGCCGCGTGCTTGGACAGGGTGCAGATCATGTAAAGCCCCGCCGCCTTGGCCTTGGCGGGCGCCGTGCGCGGGTCGGGCCGGCGCCATTCGGAAATGTTCAGGCGAATGCCCTTTTCCTTCAGCTCCGGATCGAAGTAGGACGGCCACTGCCAGGTGGCGATGGCCACGTGGATTTTCGCCCCGCGCGCCGTCACCCCCATCTGCTCGGAACCACGCCAGGCGATGGGGCGGATGTAGGCGTCCTTCAGATTGTTGCGCTCGAGCGCCGCCTTGCAGGCCTCGTTGATTTCCTCGCGGGAGAAGGGGATTTCCATGTCCAGGATGCGCGCGCTCTCGAACAGCCTGTCGGTGTGCTCCTCCAGCTTGAAGATGCGCCCCTCGTAGGCCCGTTCGCCCTCGAACACCGCGGAGGCATAATGCAGCGCATGGCTCAGCACGTGCAGCTTCGCATCCGCCCAGGGGACGAATGCGCCGTCATACCAGATCTCGCCTTCCAGCTGGTCGAAACCCTTGCCGGCCATGGCCCTGCCTCCTTCTCGCGCGGGGTGGAAGGCCCCGCTTTTCGCCGCATTTCGCAAGGACATTACAAGCGCGAAAAAATATGTCAATATGGCTGACGTATTTCCGGCAACACCACGGGAACGACGTCATGGACGCTCCGGCCTCGAAACATCAACGCCAGCTTGCCACGCCATCTGATGATGCGCGGGAGGAAATTCTCGCGCTCATGGAGCTGTTGTTCTTCGCCTACCGCGATTTCATCGCCGAGCCGGACGCCATGCTGGCCGAGCTGGGCTTCGGCCGCGCCCATCATCGCATCCTGCACTTCATTGGCCGCCATCCGGGCTTGCGCGTGTCGGAATTGCTGGCCATCCTGCGCATCACCAAGCAGAGCCTGGGCCGGGTGCTGCGCGAGTTGATCGACCGCGGCTACGTGATGCAGGAGGAGGGCGCCTCCGACCGCCGCCAGCGCCTGCTGCATCTGACGCCGAAGGGCAGGGAGCTGCTGGAGCGCCTGGAGGTGCCGCAAATCGCCCGCGTCGCCATGGCGCTGAAGCGGGCCGGTCCGGATGCGCGCAAAACTTTCGCGGAAACCCTGCTGGGGCTGGTGGATCCGAAGGAGCGCCAACGGGTGGTGGCGTTGTGCGGCCTGGGAGCGGGAGCGGATGCGGAGGAATGAGGGCAGGCATGGAGGAAAACGCCCCGCATGTGCTGATCGTGGATGACGACACCCGCATTCGCGACCTGCTTGGCAGCTATCTGCGGCGCAACGGCTTTCGCGTCAGCACCGCAGGCTCCGCCGCGGAGGCCCGCGCGCGGATGCGGGCGCTGGCCTTCGACGCGCTGGTGCTGGACATCATGATGCCCGGCGAGGACGGCCTGTCGCTGACCAGGAGCCTGCGCGCCATTCGCTCCGACGTGCCCATCCTGCTGCTCTCGGCGCTGGGCGAGGCCCCCGACCGCATCGCCGGTCTGGCGGCGGGGTCGGATGACTACATGGCCAAGCCCTTCGAGCCGGAGGAGCTGCTGCTGCGCCTGCGCGCCCTGTTGCGCCGGCGCCCGGAAATTCCCGCCGCCGGCAATGGCGAGAAGGTGTGCTTCGGCCCCTATGTGCTGGACACCGCCACCGGCGAGTTGCGCGAAGAGGAGCGGCTGGTGCGGCTGACGGGCCGCGAACGCGAATTGCTGCGGCTGCTGGCGCAGCAGGCCGGCGAGCCGGTTTCGCGCGAGACATTGCTGGCGCCGGCCGGTGGTGGATCGCCCCGGTCGGTGGACGTGGAAATAGCGCGCCTGCGCCGCAAGCTGGAGGCCGATCCGGCGCGACCGGCCTTCATCCGCACCGTGCGTGGCCGCGGCTACATGCTGGCGGCCACTCCCTGCCAGGGAGCGGAACAGCCATGAGCGCCGGAGGAAAGGCGGAAAACGGGATGCCTCCGCCGCCGCATCCGCCGCGTCCCTCGGGCGGCTGGCCGCTGCTGTGGTGGCGGTTCAACCGTTTTCTGGAGCGCCACCTGCCGGAGGATCTCTACCGGCGCGCCCTGCTCATCGTGGTGGTGCCCGTGGTCATCCTGATGCTGGTGATCACCGGCATTCTGCTGGATCGTTACTGGGAGGAGGTCACCAAGCGTCTGTCGAAGAGTTTCGGACGCGACATCGGCCTCATCGTGCAGCTGTATGAGCGTTCGCCGAAGACGCCGCAGGCTCTCGACGAGTTGCAAAAAATGGTGGAATCCAGCCTGAAGCTGGGCTTTTCCATCGAGCATGGCGCCCTGCCGCCGGTGCAACGAAGGCCGTGGTTTTCCATCCTGCATTACCGCCTTTCCAAGTATGTGAGCCGTTTCGCGCCCGGCAGGCCCTTCTGGGTGGACACCAGCGCCCCCGATCATGTCGATGTGCGCATCCTGATGGATGACGATCTCGTGTTCCGGTTCCATACCCGCAAGGACCGGGTCTATGCCTCCTCCACCCATTTGCTGCTGTTGTGGCTGGTGGTGGCCTCCCTGCTGGTCATCTCCATCGCCATCGCCTTCCTGCGCAAGCAGATCACGCCCATCATCGACCTGGCCGACGCCATGCAGGCGTTCGGCAAGGGGCGGGCGGATGTCGAACCAAGAGTGCGCGGCGCCAGGGAGGTGCGCGCCGCGACGGAGGCCTTTCTGGCCATGAAGCAGCGCATCGAACGCCATGTGGAGCAGCGCACCGCCATGCTCACCGGCATTTCGCACGATCTGCGCACCATCCTCACCCGCTTTCGCCTGGAGTTGTCGCTGCTGGATGCCGAGCCGGAACATGTGGCGGCGCTGAAGCGCGACGTGGACGAAATGCAGCACATGCTGAACGACTACATGGAGTTCATGCGCGGCGCCGATGGCGAACCGGCGCGCGAAACCGACCTGTGCGCGCTGCTGCATGAGGTGATGGATGGGCTGAAGACAGGCGGCAAGACGCTGGAGCTGCCCTGCCCCGCGCAAGGGGTGCGGTTGCAGGCGCGGCCGCGGGCGCTGAAGCGGGCATTGGTGAACGTGCTGGAAAACGCCCTGCGCCATGCGCGATCAAGGGTGCGGGTGGAGATGAAGCCCGAGCAGGAACGCATTCGCCTGTTCATCGACGACGATGGTCCGGGCATCCCGGAAGAGCAGCGCGAGCGGGTGTTTCGCCCCTTCGTGCGGCTGGACGATGCGCGCAATCTGGACGCCGCCGGCACCGGACTGGGGCTTTCCATCGCGCGGGACATCGTGCACGGCCATGGGGGGCGCATGCGGCTGGCGGAATCGCCGCTTGGCGGCCTGCGGGTGGAAATCATGTTGCCCCGCTGAGTCCGCGGCGTTCAACCTCTCTTCACGACATTGCCGCTCAGCATCACGTTGCGCGGGCGCTTGCGCGCGCCCACCAGGTCGCCGGTCACGCGCCGGGTGTGCTCATAGCCCACCACGGCGCGCCGCACGTGCTCGAACGTGTTCCCCGTGATCACCGCCGATCCAGCGCCCTTCACCACCGAAACGGCCACGCCCACCGGGGCCTCGCGCACGACGTTGCCGCTGGCCGTGACGTTGCGCAAGTAGGGCCCCCACCCCAGCGCCAGGGCGTATCTCGCCGCCCGTTCCACAACGTTGCCGGTGATCGTGGTGTCGGCCTCCGCGGCGATGCCGAAACCTTCCTCGCCTTCGTTGCCGCGCACCGGCGCCACGTCGCGCACGATGTTGCCGGTCACCGTGGCCAGGCGCCCGCCTTCGCGCATGTTGGTGACGGAGATGCCCGCCGCCGCGCCCTCGATCAGGTTGCTGGCCACCAGCGCCTTGAAGAAGGCGAATTCCACGAAAATCGCCACCTCGCCCAGGCGGCGGCACAGGTTGCGGGCGATCACCACCTCGTCGCCGGAGTTGTTGCGCACGGCGCTGAAGGCGCAGCCGGCGATGTCGTTGTCCACCACCCGCACGCCGCCGGCGCGGAACACGTTCACGCCATTGCCGTTCTGCCCGGAGCCGCCAGCATCGGCGCGAATGTCGCGGATGTGGTTCAGCGCCACCAGCGCGCCGTCGTGGCGCTTTTCCGACTGCCAGACGAGAATGCCGCCATTGCCGCATTCGGCGATGTCGTTGCGCACGATCTGCGCGTCCCGGCAGTCGAGCGCGAAAATGGCCGCCTCCGCAGCCTGACGAATGGCGGCGCCCTCCACCCGCACGCCGGCGCAGCGCTCCAGCGTCAGTCCGTTTCCTCCGGCGCCCACGATGACGCAATCGCGCAAACGCACCGCTCGCATGTCCTCGAAGGAAAGTAGGCCCAGCGCGTCCTCGCGCGGATCCGTCGGCCGCTGCCGCGCGCCATTCACGCGCACGCCTTCGAGCCGGGCCTCCGCGCCGCGCACCCGCAGCAGCCGTCGCGCGCCCGGCGCGCATACGAGCCTGGCGTCGTCTTCGCCCACGATGCGCACCGGCGCATTCAGCTCCACATCGCCGACGACAACGTCTCCGCCAGGCAGCCTGAGCGGCATGCCCAGCGTCGCCGCCCGCCGCAGCGCCCGGGCAAAGGCCGCGCTCTGATCGAGCACCGGGTCTGGCCGCAGCCCCAGTTCGTGCGCCGGCACCGCGCGTGCGCAGGCGTTATCTTTCTTTCTTCGCGCGCCTTGCGCTTCTCCGATGCCCATCAGGGGCGAGGCCGCCACGCCCAGCATGGCGCCCAGAAAGGTTCGCCTGTTCGTTTCGTCCCGTGCCATTGCGCAACACCTCCCGTTTGCGACAGCGCATGCGTGCAAGCATCGTGCCGTTGCGCTCATGTGTCGCAAGCCGCGGCAAGCCCTGCTTGACCAAAATCAAGGCGGCAAGAACCGCATCTTCATCCCATGTGGAGGAGGGGGAAGTTTGCATCCCCTTCCGGCAAGCGCCATATAACTATTGGTGGCCGGACATGCCGGCCGAACCGGAGGGTAGGGAGCACAGCCATGCTGAAGATGTTTCTGTTGATCTACATCCTGGCCGGTCCCACGCTGGCGGGCATCATGATGACTTTCGCCCTGGCGGCGCGGATGAGCAATTCCACGATGTTGTTGCTGACGGCCATTGGCGCGGTGGTGGCCATTCCCATCGCCTGGATCGTGGCCAAGATGATCATCGAGAAGACCGGCTGGGGCAAGCCGAAGAGCGCCTGAGCGAAGGCGCGGAAGTCAGGAAAGGTCCGGATGCGAGGCTGGCGCGCGGACAGGCGGCCGCGCGCCTTTTTCGTCGCCGGCGCTCTCCGAAGGCTCAGGCTCAGGCGGGCAACACCTTCACGTCACTGCGCGCGGCGGCGGCGCAATTCTCTCCAGCCAATTCCGCGCAACCGAACTCCCTTGCGCAATTCACGCAATCTTTTCAGCGCCGCCTCGGCCTCCTTGGGGGAGTATCTTTTCTGGTGATGCGGCAGCAGGCGGGCGACGGGCTTGCCATGGCGGGTGATGATGACCTCGTCTCCCTGCTCCACGCGCCTGAGCAACTCGGAAAGCTTCGTCTTCGCCTCGAACGCTCCGACGGTAATCACCGACACGACCGCCCCTCCAATCTCTGGTTGACTGGTTGATCATAGGCTGGGCGGGATATGCCTGCAATGGCCGACTGCTCGGCAGTTTTTACTTCTTTGTGCGGCAGCGCCGCTCCAGGAGATTGCAGA
>JALVFB010000111.1 GCA_027030295.1 Hyphomicrobiales bacterium | reverse complement strand
GCCCCACAGATAGGGCGCGTGCAGCAGGCGCTCGGCAATGGCGGCGGCGTCCGGCTCTGGTGGCGCGTCCAGGGCGCGCACATGGGCGGCAACGACGAAACCGCCTTCCGCCAGGCGCAGGAAGCGCCCTTTTTCTCCGGTCACGCGCAACGGCGATCCCATGTAGAGCGGCTGGGTGGGCGCGGCCTTGATGTCGGCCATGGGAAACAGCAGCGTCTGCGGCACGGCGACGATGTGGGTGGGCGCGGCCAATGTCTCGCCGAAAGCCTCGCGCGGGGCATATCCCTCATAGCCGTCGCGCAGCAGGCGCACCCGCAGCCAGCCGCGCTCGCGCGACGCCGGCGGCAACGCCACCTCCTCCAGCAATTCGGCCTCTTCGCCGAACAGCACTTGCGAAACCATCTCCGCCCGCCCCTGCGGCCGCGCTTTCAGTGGCGCGCTCGCCCAGCGGCAAACGATCCTTGGCCGGTCGACCGCCTCAGTCTTTGAAGTCATTGTCCGGCTCCGTTTCCCGTTCCAGCGCCGCCGCCCGTTCGCGGATCATCTCCGCCAGGGCCTCCAGATACAATGCGCCCTTCAGCGTGCGCTGCACCAGCACGTTGCGGCGGTCGTGCTCGTCGCGGCGGCGCTGCAACAGCTCGTGCCGGCCCATGGCGTTGAGCGCGCGGGTGATCACCGGCTTGGTGACGCCGAGCTTCTTCGCCAGCCCCCGCACCGTGTGCGGCGGCGGCTCCAGATAGACCGTCAGCAACACCGCCATCTGGCGCAGGGACAGGTCCGGCAGATCGTCGCGCACCTGCTCCAGCACCACGTCATGCCACAATTTCAGCGCCTGCATGTCCGAAAGCCGCATAACCCCCATTCCTTTCTGCGGAAAAGTGATCAATCCATTCATTACGCCTCCGTTTCATTCAAGCGCATCCGGCGTGTTCCGACAAGGGTCTGCAATGCCTCATACCAAGCTGCGCAAAGGTTGACCGGTAAAACCGCCCCGCGCCCCCGCCCAAGCCCTGTTTTTCATGATTTGGGGGTTGGGTGGGGGTGCGGGGCGGTGGGTGGTTTTTTTGCATCTTGGTATTATGTGCGGCTTTGGGGCTTTGGCGAACGAATTGGCTGTGATAATGTTGCGTATACGACAAAGCACATATGAGAATGAAAATCAGCAGCAAGGAGGAAGCCATGCCCAGGACGATGGAAGAATTCGTGCACCCCGGCGCGGTGCGGCCTTCACCCGGTTTTCCGGACGCCCCGGAGCATTGGAGTCCGGCGCAGGCCGAAGAGCTGGCGCGGGAAATGGGGATCGAGCTGACCGACGAGCACTGGGAGGTCATCCGCACCCTCCAGGGCGCCTATCGCGACGAGGCCGAGCCGCCGCTCAGGCGCCTGCACGAGGCGCTGGAAGGACGCTTCGCCGGCAAGGGCGGCATGAAGTATCTCTATGTCATCTTCAACGGCGGCCCCATCGCCCGCGGTTGCCGGCTGGCGGGGCTGACGCCGCCGGCGGGCGCCATCGACAGCAGCTTCGGCTCCGAGGCATGAAAACACCCCGGTTCCGACGCCCCTCTCGCGGTTGTGATGCGGGAGGGGCTTTTTTCCGCTCCACAGGCCGTTAGGGTGAGTGCCGCAAGCAAAAGGACGGGAGGAGCGCATGGAACTTTCCAGAGTGGTGACCCTGGGAGCGTTGGCGGCGGGCGTGGCGCTGGTTGGCTGGATATGGCTGGCCGCTGGCCAGTCGGGCGCCGGCCGCCCGGACGCCGGAATGGCGCAAGCCGGGCTGTTGCGCCCCGACGATACCGAACTGGTGTCCAGGGGAGCGGAAATCTACGCCAGAGCCTGCGCCAACTGTCATGGCGCCAGGCTGGAAGGCCAGCCGGGCTGGCGCACCCGCCGCGGACTGGCGCCGGCCCATGACGAAACCGGCCACACCTGGCACCACCCTGACGGGATGTTGTTGCGGGTGGTGCGTGAAGGCACGGTGCGCATGGGCGGCGCCATGCCGGCCTTCAAGGGCGTGCTGACGGAAGAGGAGATGCTGGCGGTGATGTCGTTCATCAAGAGCCGGTGGCCCCGCAAGGTCCGCGAGGCGCATGACGCCATCAACGCCCGTGCGGGATAGGTCCGCGAGAAGGCATTTCTTCCGGTACATGCTCTCCGCAAGAAAAAACATGAAATATGGAAGGTTCCTTGCTTTCAAGGAAGACTGGAAACCGTCCGCGCCGCATATGAGAATATTATAATATACTGAAATTACGGATACTTCTTGCAAATGGGGAAAATATCTGCTCAATACCCGCATAATGGTGCGGCAAGCACGAATGGATAAGACCTGAAGGCAACCGAGCAGGGGGAGAACCATCATGGCCCACGTCGTCGTCATGGGCGCAGGCATCGGCGGCATTCCCGCGGCCTACGAGCTGAAAGAGGCGCTTGGCAAGGAGCACCGCATCACGGTCATCAACAAGTTTCCCTATTTCCAGTTCACGCCGTCCAATCCGTGGGTGGCCGTGGGCTGGCGCAAGCGTGAGGAAATCACGCTGGATCTGGCGCCCATCATGGGCCGCCACGGCATCGAGTTCATCGCCGCGGAGGTGACGAAGATACTGCCCGAGGAAAACAAGCTGGAACTCAACGACGGCAGCGCCATCACCTATGACTACCTGGTTATCGCCGCCGGGCCGGAGCTGGCCTTCGACGAGATCGAGGGGCTGGGGCCCGAAGGCGGGCACACGCAGTCGGTGTGCACCGTGGATCATGCCGAGAAGGCCCATGCGGAATGGGAAAAGCTGTGCGCCTCGCCGGGGCCGATCGTGGTCGGCGCGGTGCAGTTGGCCTCGTGCTTCGGCCCGGCCTACGAATTCGCCGCGATCATGGACACGGACCTCAAGAAAAAGGGCATTCGCGACAAGGTGCCGATGACCTTCGTCACCTCCGAGCCCTACATCGGCCACCTGGGCCTGGGGGGCGTCGGCGACACCAAGGGCCTGCTGGAATCCGAGCTGCGCGACCGCAACATCAAGTGGATCACCAATGCCAAGGTGGAGAAGGTCGAAGACGGCAAGATGTTCGTCACGGAGGTGGACGAGGACGGCAACGAGAAGAAGAAGCACGAGCTGGAGTTCGGCTTTTCCATGATGCTGCCGGCGTTCCGGGGCGTGAAGGCGGCCGCGGGCATCGAAGGACTGGTGAATCCGCGCAATTTCATCATCGTCGATGAATACCAGCGCAACCCGAAATACCAGAACATCTTCGGCGTCGGCGTGTGCATCGCCATTCCGCCGCTGGAGGCCACGCCGGTGCCGGTAGGCGTGCCGAAGACGGGCTACATGATCGAATCCATGGTCACGGCCACGGTGCAGAACATCAAGCAGCTCATCAACGGCCAGCAGCCCACGCACCATCCGACGTGGAACGCCTTCTGCCTGGCGGACCTGGGCGACAAGGGCGTGGCTTTCATCGCCAAGCCGCAGAACCCACCGCGCAACCTCAACTGGGCCTCGGAAGGCAAGTGGGTGCACTGGGCCAAGATCGCGTTCGAGAAATATTTCCTCTACAAGGTCAGGAGCGGCATTTCCGAGCCGTTCATCGAGCGCCTGGTGCTGCGCGGCATGAAGCTGTTCCGCGTGAAATGATACCAATCTGCGCAAAGGTTGACCGGTGAAACCGCCCCGCGCCCCCACCCAAG
>JALVFB010000110.1 GCA_027030295.1 Hyphomicrobiales bacterium | reverse complement strand
GGCCAGCGCCGCCGGCGTGATGCCGTCGATGCGCTGCGCCTGGGCGATGCTGGCCGGCCGATGTCTCCTGAGTTTCTCGCGAATCTCGTTGGACAGGCCGGGAATGGCGTCCACGTCCAGCTCGCGCGGAATGCGCAAGCGCTCCTCGCGCCGAATGAGCGCCGCATCGCGCTCCTGGCGCTCCAGATAGCCGGCGTATGTGGCCCGCACATCCAGCTGCCGCAATGCTTCACGTGAAAACATCGCCAACCGCGGCCAAACGGCGAACAACCGCTCCAGCGTCACCGACGGCAGCGCCAGCAGATCGATGACATTGCGCCGCCGCCCGTCGAGATTCACCGGCAACCCATGGTGCCGCGCCTCTTGCGGTGTGAGCGTGTGCGCCTCGGCAAAGGCGAGCAGATCGTCGATCTCCCGCCACTTGCGCCGGAAGGCTTCCGCGCGCTCGCGCCCCACCACGCCCAGCGCGATGCCAAGCGGTGTGAGGCGCTCATCGGCATTGTCCGCCCGCAGCATCAGCCGATATTCGGCGCGCGACGTGAACATGCGATACGGCTCGCTCACGCCACGTGAAACCAGATCGTCCACCAGCACGCCCGTATACGCCCGTGTTCGCGAGATGCGCGCCGGCTCTTTCCCGGCGGCGAACAGGCCCGCGTTGATGCCCGCCAGCACCCCCTGCGCCGCCGCCTCTTCATAGCCCGTGGTGCCGTTGATCTGTCCGGCCAGGAACAGCCCCGCACAGCGTTGCAGCATCAGGAAGGCTTCCAGCTCGCGCGGATCGACGTAATCATATTCGATGGCATAGCCGGGCCTGAGAATGCGCGCCTTCTCCAGCCCCGGCATGGTGGCGATCATCGCCCTTTGCACATCCTCCGGCAATGAAGTGGAGATGCCGTTGGGATAGATCGTCACGTCATGCAGCCCCTCCGGCTCCAGGAACACCTGGTGCGCCGATTTCCCGGCGAAACGCACGATCTTGTCCTCGATGGATGGACAATAGCGCGGCCCGGTGCTCTGGATGCGTCCGGAATACATGGCCGAGCGGCGCAGGTTGCCACGGATGACGGCATGCGTTTCTTCCGTCGTGTGCGTGATGTGGCACAGCACCTGCGGGTTTTGCACCGCGCTGGTCAGGAACGACAAGAACACGGGGTCGTCATCCCCCGGCTGCGGCTCCACGCGCCCGAAATCGATGGTGCGGGCATCGAGCCTTGGCGGCGTGCCGGTTTTCAGCCGCCCCATGCGCAAACCCATGGCGTGCAGCCGTTCGGCCAGCGCCACCGACGGCGCATCCCCCATGCGCCCGGCCGGCCAGCTTTTCTCGCCCAGGTGAATGAGTCCGTTCAGAAACGTGCCGGTGGTCAGCACCACCGCCATAGCCTGAATGCGTTCGCCATCGGCGAGCGCGACGCCACGCACGCGGTCTTTCTCCACCAGCAGATCGGCCACCTCGCCGCCGAGCACTTCCAGGTTTTCCTGCGCCGCCAGCGCCGCTTGCATGTGTTTCCGGTAGAGCGCCCGATCCATCTGCGCCCGCGGCCCGTGCACCGCCGGCCCCCGCGAACGGTTGAGCAGCCGATAGTGAATGGCCGCCGCATCCGCCACCCGGCCCATCAGGCCGTCCAGCGCATCCACTTCGCGCACCAGATGCCCCTTGCCCACCCCGCCGATGGCCGGGTTGCAGGACATCTCGCCGATCTTGCCGGGATCCTGGGTGATGAGCGCGGTGCGCGCGCCCATGCGCGCCGCGGCGGAAGCCGCTTCGCAGCCGGCATGCCCACCGCCGATCACCACCACGTCATATGCGCGCAAGGGATTGTTCATGGTTCCGCGCCATACGCCAATTCACCGGTTTTGCACAAGTGGACTTTTTTCTGTGTAAAACATGAATCATGCCCTTGACTCGATGTTTCACGTGAAACGCGCCTATTTCCCGATACAGAATTCCGCGAAGATGTGATCCAGCAATTCCTCCACATCCACCCGCCCGATGAGTTCGTCCAGCGCCCGCACCGCGCACCTCACATGCTCCGCCGCCAGCTCCACCGGCAGATCGGAACGCGATTGCACGGCTTCCAGCTCCGCCATCGCCCGCGCGATGGCCTGTCGCTGCCGCGCTCGCGTGAACAGCGCCGATTCCACCCCGCCAAAACGCGCGCGCACTTCCCTGCGCAGGCAATCGAGCAAGGCATCCAGCCCTCGCTCCTGCTTCACGGACACCACCTGCCAGCCATTCCGTTCCGGAGATGAATCGATATCCGCCTTGTTCCAGATCCGTATCACTGGCGAATCGATCGGCGGCGGCGCCTGGCGCTCCACATCCGGCGCCTGCATCCACAACACGATGTCCGCATCCTCCACCGCCCGGCGCGCCCGTTCGATGCCCATGGCCTCCACCTTGTCCGAGGCTTCTCGGCGCAGGCCCGCCGTGTCGAGCACTGTCACCGGAATGCCGTCCAGGTCGAGCCGCACCTCCAGCACATCGCGCGTCGTGCCAGGCATGTCGCTGACCAGCGCCACTTCGCGCCGTGCCAGCCAGTTGAGGAGCGAAGACTTGCCGGCATTGGGCGGCCCGGCGATGGCCACCCGCACACCCTCGCGAACCCGTTCCGCCGGCCGTGACGCCTCCACGGCGCGACGCATGTCCGAAACGATCCGTTGCAGACGCGAATCGATACCGGAAAGCGCCTGCTCCGCCACATCTTCTTCATCGATGAAGTCTATGGCCGCCTCGAACAGGGCCAGCAGTTCAACGAGCGCCACCCGCCACTGTTTCACCCGTTCGGACGCAGCCCCGCGCAAGGCCATGATGGCCAGTTGCTGTTGTGCCCGCGTTTCCGCCTGCAACAAATCGGCCAGCCCTTCCACTTCCAGCAGGTCCAATCGCCCGCACAACAGCGCCCGCCGGGTGAATTCGCCCCGTTCCGCCGCGCGCAAGCCCTCCATGCCACCCAGGGTATCGAGCAACAATTCGATCACCGCCCGCCCGCCATGCACATGCAGCTCCACCATGTCCTCACCGGTGAAGGTCCGCGGCCCCGGCAACCAGGCCACCAGCGCCTGATCGATCATCGCGCCATCCGCCGGCGCACGCAGGGTGCGCAGCGCCAGCCGCCGCGCCGGCGGCAAGGCCTTGCCCGTCAATGCCCGCAACGCCTCTCCCGCCCGTGGCCCGGAAAGCCGCACCACCGCCACCGCCGCCACCCCGGCGCCGGAGGACAGGGCAAAGATCGTATCGTTCTCCGTGTTTGTCATGGAAAGTCATATAGCCAAGAGAAGCGCCAATGGCGAAATTTCGCCATTGGCGCTTACGTCTCATACCAAGATACATAAAGAACCACCCACCGCCCCGCGCCCCCACCCAACCCCCAAATTATGAAAAACAAGGGCTTGGGCGGGGGCGCGGGGCAGTTTCACCGGTCAGACATTACGCAATCCAGTATCATCCACCAGCCGGAAACATGGGCCAGCGCCCTTTTCAGCCAGTATCCGGCGCGCCATGCTTGCCGGAAAATCGGCTTCCACCCTTTCACGGGAATTGAAACCATGACCATGGTCGACATCGGCAACAGGCTGGCGGAATCCACCAGCCCCTATTTGTTGCAGCACAAGGACAACCCCGTGCACTGGCTGCCCTGGGGTGAAGAAGCCTTCGAGCTGGCACGGCGGCTGGACAGAC
>JALVFB010000109.1 GCA_027030295.1 Hyphomicrobiales bacterium | reverse complement strand
CGCGCAACCGCTGCGCCAGTTCCTTCGCGTCGGGTTTCTTGCCTTTTGCGGTCATGGTGCTCCCGTCACCCACTGTCATGCTCGTCATTCCGGCGAAAGCCGGAATCTCATGCCACGACCTCATGCGCCTGCGGCACGAGACCCCGGCTTGCGCCGGGGTGACGAGTGAAAAATCGACGTTTCCGGAAATATCCGCATCACAGCTCGTGATACTTGTCCGCCCGGCCCCTGGCCTTTTCCACCGGATATTTCCGCGCATTCAGCTCGATCTTGCGCGCCGCCGCTTCCGCAAGATCGATGCCCGCCTTCTCGGCGATCAGCAGCAGATAGAGCAGCACGTCGGCGCATTCTTCCTCCAGACGCGCCTTCAGCTTTTCATCTGTATCCAGCGCCGCGTCCAGCTCCTCGTCCGTCTTCCACTGCGCCAGCTCCAGCGCCTCCGCCGCCTCCAGCGCCAATGACAACAGCAGATTCTTCAGGCTGTGAAACTGCTTCCAGTCACGCGCGTTGCGGAATTCGACCAGCCGCCGCGTCAGCTCCTCCAGCGTCGGCGTGTCATCCATCGTCACAGGCTTGTTCATGGCAATCCTCTCCTTTCGCGCTCCATATAACAAACCGGCCCGCAAGGGTCATGCGGGCCGGCGCGCTTCAGCGCAAAAGAGCAAGCCCCGCGCCCCCGCCCAACCACCTGCCCCCATGATATCGGGTGGTTGGGTGGGGGCGCGGGGCGGTGGGCGGTCCGCGCCTCAGCGCAAAAGAGCAAGCCCCGCGCCCCCTGATTTCTCGTCACCCCGGCGAAAGCCGGGGTCTCGTTCCGCGGACTCATGAGCTTGATGCACGAGATTCCGGCTTTCGCCGGAATGACGGGGGATTCAGTTTGGTCTTGGCGGTGGGCGGTCTGCGCTTTGACGCAAGAATAAGCCCCGCGCCCCCGCCCAACCACTTGCCCACCATATCGGGTGGTTGGGCGGGGGCGCGGGGTGGTGGGCGGTCGCGCCTCAGCGCATTCTTGGCCGGATGCGGATTTCCACCCGCCGGTTCAGCGCCCGGCCCTGTTCGGAGCGGTTGTCGGCGATGGGAAAGCGCTCGCCGAAGCCGCGCGCGTCGATACGCCGCGGATCGACGCCCTGGGATACGAGATAGTGCATCACGGCCGCCGCGCGGGCTTCCGAAAGCCGCTGGTTGTGCGCCTCCGAGCCGGTGGAATCGGTATGCCCGGCAATCAACACGTCCGTTTCCGGAAAGCCGTTCAAGACGATGGCCACGGCGTTCAGCGTGCGGAAGAATTGCGGCTTGATGTCCGCCCGGTCGATGTCGAAGGTGATGTCGGAAGGCATCACGAGGCGGATGTCGTTGCCCTCGCGCACGATCTTCACGCCGGTGCCGGCCAGCCGCTTGCGCAGCTCGGCCTCCTGCCTGTCCATGTAGGCGCCCACGCCAAGGCCCGCGATGGTGCCCAGCGCCGCGCCGATGAGCGCGCCCTTCTTCGCGCCCTTGCCGGAATGCTTGCTGGAGAGCGCGCCGATGAGCGCGCCCGTGGCCGCGCCGGCGGCCGCGCCCGCGCCGGCGCCAATGGCCGATTTCGAGAGCTGCTCCTCGCCGGTGTAGGGATTGGTGGTGCAGCCCGCCAGAACGACCGCCGTGGAAAGGCCCAGTGCCAGCGTTGTTTTCCTCATGCTCGTGTCCCTGCAATGGTGATGCCAATCTGCGCAAAGGTTGACCGGTGAAACCGCCCCGCGCCCCCACCCAAGCCCTTGTTTTTCATAATTTGGGGGTTGGGTGGGGGCGCGGGGCGGTGGGTGGTTCTTTATGCATCTTGGTATGATTCGCCCTTTTGCGGCGCACCATGTCTTCTCTTTGCGGCGGATTTGTGTGAAAAAAGTTGCCGGAAAATGAAGGCGGCGGCTGGCGCATGGCCAGCCGCCGCGCTGTTGTGGCGATGTCGTTCGCCTCAGCTCTCGTTCTTCAGCGAGGCGTAGTATTCCTGCAGGATCTTCACCACCTCCGGCCGCGAGAACTCCGGCGGAATGTCCTCGCCCGCGGCCAGCCGGCGGCGCTGTTCGGTACCGGAGATGAGCACCCGGTCTTCCTTGCCGTGCGGGCAGGTCTTGCCCGAGGCCATGCCCATGCACTTCTTGCAGTAGAAGGTGATGTCCACCTTGAACGGCTTGGTCACCAGCGCGCCCTCCCACAGCTCGTCGAAGATGTGTTGGGCGTCGAACGGGCCGTAATAGTCGCCCACGCCGGCGTGGTCGCGCCCCACGATCAGGTGCGAGCAGCCGAAGTTCTGGCGGATCACCGCATGCAGCAGCGCCTCGCGCGGGCCGGCATAGCGCATCTCGATGGGATAGCCCGCCTGGATCACCGTGCCCGGCACGAAGTAGTTGTCGATCATCGCCTGGATGGCCTTGGTGCGGATCTCGGCCGGAATGTCGCCGGGCTTGAGCTTGCCCAGCACCTGGTGGATGAACACGCCGTCCAGCGTCTCCACCGCCAGCTTGGCCAGATACTCGTGCGAGCGGTGCATCGGGTTGCGGGTCTGGAACGCCGCCACCTGCGACCAGCCGCGCTCCAGGAACATGGCGCGCGATTCCGCCGGGCGGATGAACAGGTCGCCATATTTCTCCGCATAGATGCCTTCCGACAGCGCCCGCACCTTGCCCGCCAGGTTCACGTCACCCTGGCCCATCACCTTCTGCACGCCGGGGTGCTCCATGTCGGTGGTGCGGAACACGTGCTGGCACTCGAACTTCTTGTCCTCCTCGGACATCTCGTATTTCTCGGACACCTCCATGATCGCCATGACGGTGTTGGTTTCCGGATCCACCAGCGCGATCTCCTCGCCCTCGGAAATGGAATCGGCCACGTCCTTGTCCACCGGGCAGGTGATGGGGATGGGCCAGAACAGGCCGTTGCTCATCTTCATGTCGGCGCACACGCCCTTCCAGTCGTCGCGGGTCATGAAGCCCGTGAGCGGCGTGTAGGCGCCCATGGCGAACATGGAAATGTCGGACACCTCGCGCGAGCTGACCGGCACCTGTTTCAGGTTCTGCGCGCGCTCCAGCTCCGCGGCCCGCTCCACCTCCGGAATCAGCAGCGGCATCACCTCGTCCGAGCCGTGCGGCGGCACCAGTTTCGACATGTGGAAATCTCCCTCTCTTGCTTGCCGGATCGGGCAGGGTGCCCCCCGCCGTCCCCCTTGGTTGCCCTGTTGGCGCGCGAAGGCTCGCGCGCCCGCTCCCGAAAAATCACCAAGCCTTTAGCACTCCGGCGCGCCATGGCAAATGTCAAAATTGCCGCTGCCGCGGCCCTGGCGCATGGGCGGCGCGAAAAAATGCGCGCAACTGTTCAAAAAAATCTTCATATACGCATATGTCCTCTTTTCAGCCCGAAACAGACAAGCTATAGAGTGGGCTGAACGCGCCTGCCAATCTGCGGGGTCTCTCCGCGTGGGCGGGGGGAGCGGGGTGGCCGGCGCGCCAGGAGGGACGGAAGACCACCCGTTGGCAAGGTGGCCGGAGGCCGGACAAGGGAGTCGGGGGAGGATGAGGTGGCTTGAGCGCCGCCGCTCTTTCCCGCAACGCTGGTCTGCGAGTGCCGCTGGCGGAGATGCGCCGGAGTGCGTCTTTTTGCGCCATGGCGAAAATCGTCGTCGGCTGCTTGTGAGGCCGTCATCGGTTTCCTGCCGCGCCATTGGCCATCGGGAGTGGGTGTCCCGATTGGTGGGAATTGAATTGTGCGGGGTCGGCAAGCGGCCCCGGAAGCGGCTGGCCTGGCATGGCGGCCGGTTTCGGGAGCTTCTCCGCTTCGCCACAGTCGTGGGTAACACGAAAGGAAGGGGATCCAGTCATGAGCAATCCATTCGCCTGGCTCGGCGCATACGGCATCACGCCGGGCATGATGCAGGCGTTCGTGGTCGTGATGGTGCTGGCGGTGGTGCTGGGCGTCATCCTCGACGTCATGCACAAGCACAGCGCTCAATACTTCTTCGAACACACCGAGCGCATGAAGAAGTTTGCCACCCGTCAGCTCAGCTCGTCCGAGAAGACCGGCCTGCTGATTCAGACCATCCTGAGCGAGGTTCTCACCTCCTCCGAATTCCATAATCCGAAGCGCCGCATCGCGCACCTGCTGAAGATGTATGGCTTCGTGCTGTTCGTGCTTTCCACCGCGGTGCTGATCTTCTTCTATGGCGCCTCCCAGACCGCCGGCATCTGGCCGCTGCTGTGGCGTCTGGGCGCGCTGATGGTGATGATCGGCGGCTGGTGGTTCTGGCTGGCGCTTCGCGTGGACGTTTCCTCCGAGGGTCATCCTTGGTATCGCATCGTGCGCGCCGACATGTTCATCCTGTCGCTGCTGGGCACCACCACCTTCGGCTTCCTGTGGTCGATCACCAACAGCGCCATCCTGTTCTTCCTGTTCGTCCTGTCCGCGGTGGTCCTGTTCGGCGGCGTCTACTGGTCCAAGTTCGGCCACATGTTCTTCAAGCCGGCCGCCGCCTATCAGAAGCGCGTGCTGATGGCCGATGGCTCCCGCGAACATCTGCCGCCGTTCTACAGGCGCGCGGAGGTGCTGGATCAGTCCACCATGGATCTGGTGCGCGACATTCCGGCCGACCAGAAGTTCGGTCTGTGCATCATGAAGGACGAGCCCAAGCACTACTGAGGATGCAGGAACACCAAGGCTAGCATTGAGAGGGGAACCCTGAAATGCCTACTTTCGTATACATGACCCGGTGCGACGGATGCGGCTACTGCGTCGACATCTGTCCGTCCGACATCATGCACATCGACACCACGTGGCGGCGTGCCTACAACATCGAGCCGGACATGTGCTGGGAGTGCTACTCCTGCGTCAAGGCCTGTCCGATGCATGCCATCGACGTCCGTGGTTATGCCGACTTCTGCCCGCTGGGCCACGCCGTGCGCGTGCACCGCGACGAGGAGGAAGGCCTCATCGCCTGGCGCATCAAGTTCCGTGGCGGGCGCATCAAGGACCTGGTGGCGCCGATCACCACCAAGCCGTGGGGGCAGTTCATCCCGGATCTGAAGAAGGTGCCGGCGCCCACCAAGGAGCAGCGCGAGAGCCAGTTGCTGTTCAATGAACCGAAATACATCCGGCTCGACGACGGCGACCTCTACACGCTCGAGTCGCAGGGGCTGAAGATGAGGCAGGGAGTGTACTACTGATGGCTTACAAGACTATCGTCGTCGATAACATCGACATCCTGGTGGTCGGCGCCGGCCTCAGCGGCACGGGTGCTGCGTGGGAGGCGCGCTACTGGGGTCAGGACAAGAAGATCGTCATCGCCGAAAAGGCCAACATCTACCGCTCCGGCGCGGTGGCCATGGGTCTGTATGCGATCAACTGCTACATGGGCACCCGCTTCGGCGAGAACAACCCGGAGGATCACGTCCGCTATGCCCGCAACGACCTGATGGGCATGGTGCGCGAGGACCTGCTCTTCGACATGGCGCGCCACGTGGACTCCACGGTGCACCAGTTCGAGGAATGGGGCCTGCCGCTGATGCGCGATCCGGAAACGGGCGCCTATCAGCGCGAGGGCAAGTGGCAGATCATGATCCACGGCGAGTCCTACAAGCCGATCGTGGCCATGGCCGCCATGAAGTCCGCCGACAAGGTGTATAACCGCATCTGCGTCACCCACCTGCTGATGGACGAGGCCAGGGAGAACCGCGTGGCGGGCGCGGTGGGCTTCAACGTCCGCACCGGCGACTTCTACGTGTTCAAGTCCAAGACCGTGATCGTCACCGCCGGCGGCGCGTCCATGATCTACAAGCCGCGTTCCACCGGCGAGGGCGCGGGTCGCGTGTGGTATGCCCCGTGGTCGTCCGGCTCCGCCTATGGTCTGCTGATCCAGGCGGGCGCGAAGATGACCCAGATGGAAAACCGCATCGTGCTGGCCCGCTTCAAGGACGGCTACGGCCCGGTGGGCGCCTACTTCCTCCACCTGAAGACCTACACCCAGAACGGTCTCGGCGAGGAATACGAGTCCCACTGGTATGACGAACTGAAGAAGATGGTGGGCGAATACATCGACCACCATCCGGTGCCCACCTGCCTGCGCAACCACGCGCTCATCCGCGAGGTGGCGGCGGGCAATGGCCCGATCCACATGGTCACCATGCACTCGTTCCAGGACCCGCACCTGGAGGAGGTGGGTTGGCACAACTTCCTCGGCATGACCGTCGGCCAGGCGGTGCTGTGGGCGGCCAACGACGTCGACCCGAAGTGCGAGAACCCGGAGCTGACCACCTCCGAGCCGTATGTGATGGGTTCGCACGCCACCGGCTGCGGCGCCTGGTGCTCCGGTCCGGAGGATGTCTCTCCGCCCGAGTATTTCTGGGGCTACAACCGCATGACCACGGTGCAGGGCCTGTTCGGCGCCGGTGACGCCTGCGGCGGCACGCCGCACGCCTTCTCGTCCGGCTCCTTCACCGAGGGCCGTCTGGCGGCGAAGGCCGCGTGCCAGTATATCGACGACGGCAAGGCCGAGGGCATCGTGGTGTCCGACCGCCAGATCCAGGAGCTCCGCGAGAAGATCTACAAGCCGCTGGAAACCTACAAGATCTGGCACAACGAGCCGGTCGCCGGCAGCGTCTTCCCGAGCATGCTGCTGCCGAAACAGGCGCTCATCCGCCTGCAGAAGATCATGGATGAGTATTGCGGCGGCGTGAGCATGCAATACATGACCAACGAGAAGCTGCTCAATTACGGCCTGATGAAGCTGGCGGTGCTGAAGGAGGACATGGAGCGGCTGGGCGCGAAGGATCTGCACGATCTGCTGCGCTGCTGGGAGGTGCACCATCGCGTGCTCACCGCCGAGTCCGTGTTCCACCACACGCTCTTCCGCAAGGAGACCCGCTGGCCGGGCTACTACTATCGCGGCGACCACCTCTACCTGGACGACGAGAACTGGCACGTTCTCACCGTCTCCCGCCGCGACCCGAAGACCGGCGAGTGGACCATGGAGAAGGCGCCGCTGTATCACATCGTCGGCGACGTCGAGGAAGAGTATCAGAAGAAGAAGGAGGCCAAGGGCTGAGAAGCCTGAGGTCACGTTGCGCAACGCTGCCGGAAGCGCGCATGTGCCGCGCTTCCGGCGCTTCCCCTGAAAAGGCGGGAATGCATGTCGTCTGAAGGTAACGTTGTCGATTTCGCGTCAACCGGGGCGAAGGGAATGAGCCAGCGGCCCAACATCACCGAGTTGTCGGACGAGGAAATCCGCGAGGTGGCGGACAAATACTGGCTGCACCTCATCCGCGCTTCCAACGACGGCAACTACGGCGAATTCGTGCGCCATTTCGCCCGCGAATTCGCCATGGCCATGAACATGGTGGCCTTCAACCATCAGTATCACAACAGCGAGCTGGCCCGCACCCTTTCCGAGGACTTCGACTTCCTGGGCATCATCCGCCGTGGCGAACATGTCACCGTGCTCTATCGCCAGCGCAGCACCGCCAAGGAAGGCGAATGGCTGGGGCGCCTGGTGCTGGGTTTCGAGGACGGCAGGATCAAGATTTTCGGCGCATCCTTCTTCTGAGGACGCAAGGCAGGTGTCATATGGCCGAGTTGGGCGAAAGGATCGAGGACGGCAAGCTCGTGGAGCTGAAATACCGCCTGCTGGACGCCAAAACCGGGCAGGTGCTCAGCGCCGTGGAGTTTCCGCTCAACTACATCCACGGGCAGAACGACATACTCATGCCCGAAATCATGCGCCTGCTCACCGGCAAGCGCGCCGGCGAATCCATCGTGATGGAACTGAACGGCGACGATCTGTTCGGCAAGCGTGACGAAAGCCTGGTGGTCATCGACCGGCCCGAGAACGTGCCGGAGGAATACCGCAAGGTCGGCCTGCAGATCATGATGCAAAACGAAAAGGGCGATGTTCGCCCCTTCTACGTCACCTACATGGACGACGAGAAGATCGTCATTGACGGCAACAGTCCGTTTTCCGGGCGTGAGCTTCTGTTTCAGCTGGAAATCCTCAACGTTCGCGAGCCGACGGAAGAGGAGATCGAGGCCGGCGGCATCGTGCGCAAGGAGGACATCCAGCTGCCCGGAAAGCGCATTCCGCTTGAGGACTTCGATGCGTCTCCGACCAGCGGAGGCAAGAGTTGAAACCGCCGGAACGATCCGGCAAAAAGGAACTGGCAACAGCAACTGGAGGAAGAGAAATGGGCAAGCCTGCTGATCCGGCCACCGTGCCGCCGTGCAAGAACCGCTTCTTCGAGACGCGTGCGCTGCCGAAGAACGACAAGGGGTTCGTTGGCTTCGAGACCATCTGGGAGCCGTGGCAGAAGGAAGCCGAATACACCGTGCCGGAGCGGCCGTAAAGCACTGCGGCATGTGCGCCAAGCGATGCGGGGCCGCCTGTGGGCGGCCCTTTCCTTATGGTTAATCTGGGGTGAATTCAGAAGGTTGCAGGCAAAAAACCACGCCACCTGATGAAAAACGGCGCCAGTCGTGTGCTGTGTGCCCGTTGCATCACCGATCCTGAACATATAGGATTGTCCGCACATGGGCCGACAACGGCCGGGAGGGGAGGGGCCGCCAGGGCGGCCCGGGAACATACAGGCCGAGAGCATTTGGCAAGCGACGCGTGTCACCGCGCCAGGCGGCGATGCGTATTGGCTTGCAGCCATTTGCCAGGAGGGAGAGCAGAATGAAAATCCGCGAATTTCTGGAGCAGAACCAACCACGCATCATCGTCTGCCGGCGCGCCGACACCCTGCAGGGCGCGGCCACGCTGCTGTTCACCAGCCGCATCGGCGCCATGCCGGTGGTGGATGCGGACGGCAACGTGGTTGGCATTCTTTCCGAGCGCGACATCGTTTCCGCGCTTTCTCAGCGCCCCAACGAGATCCTCAAGCTGAAGGTGGGCGACGTCATGTCCGCGCCGGCCATCACCTGTAACGAAAATGATGACATGGAGAATGCCATGCGGGTGATGCTGAACCACAAGTTCCGCCATCTGCCGGTGGTGGACAATCAGGGACAGCTGCGCGGCATGCTCTCCATCCGCGACTGCCTGGCCATGCAATTGAAGGACAAGGAGCTGGAGGCCAACGTGCTGCGCGACAGCTTCATCGCCGCGCGCTTCAGCTGAGCCGGCCGGCCAATCCTGAACATACGCGCCGGGCGCCCCCATGGGCGTCCGGCTCTTTTCATTTCTCCTCCGCGTATTCTCCCAGCCGCCGCAGAAACGCCACGCACTTCTTAAGTTGCGAGATTTCCACGAACTCGTCCGGCTTGTGCGCCTGTTCGATATGCCCCGGCCCGCAAACCACCGCCGGCATGCCATGATTGGCGAACAACCCGGCTTCCGTGGCATAGGCCGCCCGCCCCGTGGCGTTGCGCCCGGTGAATTGCAACGCCAGCCGCACCGCCGGCGAATCGGAGCTGTCCCGAAGCCCCGGCACATCCGCCAGCATCCGCGTGGAAATGCCCGCCGCCGCGCTCACCTGCCGCATTTGCGGCTCCAATTCCTCCCGCGCCAGATTCTCCACCCGCGCGATCACGTCCTCGGCGGCCTGCCCCGGCAGGCTGCGTATCTCCCATTCGAACACGCAAGAGCGCGGGATGATGTTCTTGGCGATGCCGCCCTCGACGATGCCCACGCTCAGGGTGCGCCAGGGCGGGTTGAAGCCTGGTTCACGCGCCCCTTCCTGCTGCTCTTCCCAGGCGATCTGCGCGATTTCCGTCATCAGCCGGGCGGCGGCATGAATGGCGTTCACGCCCAGATGCGTGCAGCTGGCATGCGCTTCCAGTCCCGTCACGGAGGTGCGCAGCACGGTGATGCCCTTGTGCGCGCTCACCACTTCCATGCCCGTCGGTTCGCCCACGAACACCGCCTGCACCGGCGGCACGTTCGCCTTCATCCATTTCAGCAATGGCCGCACGCCCGTGCAGCCCACCTCCTCGTCGCAGGACAGCGCCAGCCAGATGGGGCGCTTCAGATCGACCGACGCGAACCACGGCGCCATGGCCAGGGCGCAGGCGATGAATCCCTTCATGTCCGCCGTGCCGCGCCCGTATGCGCGCCCGTCCGCCACCCGCAGCGCGAACGGATCGGACGTCCATTCCTGCCCGTCCACCGGCACCACGTCCGTGTGCCCCGAAAGCACCAGCCCGCCCGCCGTCTCCGGCCCGATGCGCGCCAGCAGATTGGCCTTGTCCGGCCCGAAATCGATACGCCATGTGGGGATGCCGAAGCGCGCGAGGTATTCTTCCACGAAGGCGATCAGCGCCAGGTTGGAGTTGCGGCTGACGGTGTCGAACGCCACCAGCTTCTCCAGCAGCTCCAGTGTGTTCATTTCCGTGCGCAAACCCTTGCCTTCCTTCCCCCACGGTGGTTTATAGCGTGCGGGTTCACCCCGCAACGCCCGCTCGGGCATAGCACGGATACAGGCCATGAACGAGCCGCGCAACGTTTTCGATATCCGGCAATACGTCCGCTCCATTCCGGATTATCCGAAACCCGGCATCATCTTCCGCGACATCACCACCCTGCTGGCCTCCGCCCATGGCCTGCGCGCCGCCGTGGACGAGCTGATCTGGCCGTTCTTGAACGAGGCCATCGATTACGTCATCGGCATCGAGGCGCGCGGTTTCATTCTCGGCGGCGCGGTGGCGCACGAGCTGGGCAAGGGCTTCGTGCCCATCCGCAAGAAGGGCAAGCTGCCGTGGAAGGTCATCGGCAAGGATTACGAGCTGGAATACGGCGTCGATCGCATCGAGGTGCATGCGGATGCCATCGGAAAGGGCGACAGGGTGCTGCTGGTGGACGACCTGATCGCCACCGGCGGCACGGCGGCCGCCGCCATCGACCTCATCCGCGAATCCGGCGGCGAGCTGGTGGCCGCGGCCTTCGTCATCGACCTGCCGGACCTTGGCGGGGCGGAGAAATTGCGCCAGAAAGGGGTGAAGGTGCATACGCTGGTGGAATTCGAGGGCGAATGATGCGGCCGCCAGCGACAATGCAAACCAGCGCCAATGGCCCCGCCCATTGGCGTTTCTTTTGAGCGCAGGGCGCCGCCGCGGGCAAAGGAAACAGGGCGATACCATGCCGAAGCGCACAGACATCGATTCCATCCTCGTCATCGGGGCCGGCCCCATCGTCATCGGCCAGGCCTGCGAGTTCGACTATTCCGGCACCCAGGCCATCCGCGCGCTGAAGGAGGAGGGCTATCGCGTCATCCTGCTCAACTCCAACCCCGCCACCATCATGACCGACCCGTCGCTGGCGGACGCCACCTACATCGAACCGATCACGCCGGAGGTGGTGGAGAAGATCATCGAGCGGGAAAAGCCTGACGCCCTGTTGCCCACCATGGGCGGCCAGACGGCGCTGAACACCGCGCTCACCTGCGAGCGCGAGGGCATTCTGGCGCGCCACGGGGTGAAGATGATCGGCGCCAACGCCGATGTCATCGACAAGGCCGAAGATCGCGAGCTGTTCCGCAAGGCCATGGAAAAGATCGGCCTCGACCTGCCGCGCTCGGCCTTCGTCAACGTCTCGGAACTGAAGCGCCGCTACCGCGAGGAGTATGCCGCCGCCATCCGGGATATCGAGGAGCGCCACCCGCAAGGCGCGGAACGCGACTGCGCGCTGAAGGAATTCGAGGAGCGCTGGCAGCAGGAGGAATGGATCCGGCGCGAGGAAATCCGCCTGGAGGCCATGCGCCAGACCTTCGACGCCTTTCGCATCACCGGGCTTCCGGCCATCGTGCGCCCGTCCTTCACCCTGGGCGGTACCGGTGGCGGCATCGCCTACACGCTGGAGGAGCTCTACGACATCGCGCTCAATGGCATCGAGGCCTCGCCGACATCGGAAGTGCTCATCGAGGAATCGGTGCTGGGCTGGAAGGAATACGAGATGGAGGTCGTCCGCGACAAGGACGACAACTGCATCATCGTCTGCTCCATCGAGAACGTCGACCCCATGGGCGTGCATACCGGCGATTCCATCACCGTCGCTCCGGCGCTGACGCTCACCGACCGCGAATACCAGCGCATGCGCAACGCCGCCATCGCGGTCTTGCGCGAGATCGGCGTGGAAACCGGCGGCTCGAACGTGCAGTTCGCCGTCAACCCGAAGGACGGCCGCATGGTCGTCATCGAGATGAACCCGCGCGTCTCGCGCTCTTCCGCCCTGGCGTCGAAGGCCACGGGCTTTCCCATCGCCCGCGTCGCCGCGAAACTCGCCATCGGTTACACCTTGGACGAACTGGACAACGCCATCACGAAGGGCGCCACGCCCGCTTCTTTCGAGCCGACCATCGACTATGTGGTCACCAAGGTGCCGCGTTTCGCCTTCGAGAAGTTCCCGGGCGCCGAACCGGTGCTGGGCACCTCCATGAAGTCCGTCGGCGAGGCCATGGCCATCGGCCGCACCTTCCACGAAAGCCTGCAAAAGGCCCTGCGCAGCCTGGAAACGGGCCTCACCGGGCTGAACGAGGTGGAGATCGAGGGACTGGGCGAGGAGGACGACGACCGCAACGCCATCCGTGCCGCCCTGTCGAAGCCCGCGCCCGACCGCCTGCTGAAAATGGCCCAGGCGCTGCGGCTGGGCTTTCCGGTGGACGACGTGGTGCAATGGAGCGGCTATGACCGCTGGTTCGTCGAGCGCCTGGCCGAGATCGTCGAGATGGAGGAACGGGTGAAGGCCCATGGCCTGCCCGAAAACGCCGCCAACTTCCGCCGGCTCAAGGCCATGGGTTTT
>JALVFB010000108.1 GCA_027030295.1 Hyphomicrobiales bacterium | reverse complement strand
GCCCTGCGCGCCGGCGGCGAAGTGGTGCGCGCGCCGGCGCCGGTGCCCGGCGTGGGGCGGCTGGCGCTGATGGCGGACGCAGGCGGCGCGCTCATCGGATTGATGGAGCCGCATCCGACGCATCCGCTGCGGCGGGCGGAGGCGCGCGAACGGTTGCGCCAGGTGGCGGCGTTGATGGAAGAGGCGGAAGGCGCGTGATCACAGGCGGCGGGCGCGGAAGGTGTCGCACTGGCGGATGTCGCCGGTGTCGAAGCCGCGCTTGAACCAGCGCATGCGCTGCTCCGAGCTGCCGTGGGTGAAGCTGTCCGGCACCACGTAGCCGCGGGCGCGCTTCTGCAAACGATCGTCACCGATGGCGGCGGCCAGCCGCAACGCCTCCTCCAGGTCGCCGGCCTCCAGCAGACGGCGGTTCTGCGCACCCCACACGCCGGCCAGGCAGTCCGCCTGCAACTCCACCTTCACCTGCAACTGGTTGGCCGCCACCCGCCCCACGCCGCGCTTGGCCTGTTGCACCTTGCTCAAGATCCCCAGCAGGTTCTGCACGTGGTGGCCGATCTCGTGCGCGATCACGTAGGCTTCGGCGAAATCGCCGGAGGCGCCCAGCTTGCCGCGCATGTCGCGGAAAAAGGCGGTGTCGAGATAGACCTTGCGGTCAAGCGGACAATAGAACGGCCCCATGGCGGCGGAGGCCATGCCGCAGGCGGAGCGCACGGAGCCGGAGAACAGCACCAGCTTCGGCTTTTCGTAAGTCCGCCCCAGGCGCTGGCGGAAAATCCTGTCCCACGTGCGCTCGGTGGTGCCCAGCACCTTGGCGACGAACAGCTTCTCGCGGTCATTCATGGCCGTGCGCCGACCACCCGAGTATCCGGAGGGCGCCGGACGCTGCGCCACCTGGCCGCCGGGAATGGGCAGGCCGCCACCGCCACCGAAAATCATGCTCAGCGGATTGATGCCCATGAAATAAGACACCACCAACAGCAACACGATGGTGCCCAGGCCCATGCCGCCGCCGCGCCCGCCGATGGGAATGCGCACGCGCGGCCCTCCAAAGCCGCCCCGGCGCGGGAAGGGAAAGCCGATGCCGCCACCTTCGCCACGGCGGTCTTCTATGTTCTCGGAAGGGCGTTCGTCGTCCAGTCGCATGAGAATCCCCGGTCTTGAGAGTTCATGTGCACCAGACTTTATCGCACCGGCGAAAAATTGCAAAAAGAGGTTTTCCCGGTGCTATATGGCCGGTGGGACATGCGATAAACATGATTTGGTTTCGTCATTCCGGTGCAAGCCGGAATCTCGTGTGGCGGACTCATGCGTTTGCAGCACGAGATCCTGGCTTTCGCCAGGATGACGGGCAACAGACATGGCATGAGCCTGTGACACGATACCGAAGGCTTTCGTCGGAGTGACGACGAAAACTGGGGTGACGGGGGAGTATCACGGAAGGAAGCCGATGGCGCGCAAGCTGAACATTCTGTTCGTGCAGGGCGATCCTTATGTTGGCGACCTTCCCGGCAACGCCGCGAAGGCGCGTGCGGCGCTGGAAAAGGGCGCGCACGAGGGCGCCGATCTCGTCGTGCTGCCGGAGTTGTTCATCGCCGGATATCCGCCGCAGGACCTGGTGTTGCGCGAATCCTTCGTGCGTGCCTGCATGCACGAGGTGGAGGAGCTGGCGGAAACCACGAAGGGGCGCGGCACGGCGCTCGTCATCGGCACGCCGTGGATGGACGGCGAGAAGGCGCACAACTCCGTGGCCCTGCTGGAAGACGGCGAGGTGCGGGCGGTGCGGCACAAGACCGACCTGCCCAACTATGGCGTGTTCGACGAAAAGCGCGTGTTCAGCCCCGGCGCGGCGCCGGAGCCGGTGGATTTTCGCGGGTTCCGCCTGGGGCTGCCCATTTGCGAGGACATCTGGTCGCCGGAGGTGGCGCGCCACCTGAAGGAACGCGGGGCGGAGGCGCTGATCGTCATCAATGGCTCTCCCTTCGAGGTGGGCAAGCAGGGCGTGCGCAAGCACCTCATCCGCCAGCGCATCGGCGAGGTGGGGCTGCCCATCGCCTATCTCAACATGGTGGGCGGGCAGGACGAGCTGGTGTTCGACGGCGGCTCGTTCGCGCTCAACCCGTTGCCGGAAGGCGTCGAGGCGCACGAGAACGGCTCCGCACCCGACGAATCGGGCGAGGAGGACATCGCCTTCCGCCTCGAACGCTTCGAGACGGCGAGCGAGCTGGCGGTGCTGGAGGAAACACCGGCCGGATTGCGCTTCGCCCGAGGGCACATGGCGCGGCGGCCGGACGAGCTGGAGGCCATCTGGCGCGCCTGCGTGCTGGGCGTGCGCGATTACGTGGACAAGAACCACTTCCCCGGCGTCGTTCTCGGTCTTTCCGGCGGCATCGATTCGGCGCTGGCGGCGACCATCGCCGTGGACGCGCTGGGGCCGGAGCGGGTGCATTGCGTGATGCTGCCGTTTCGCTACACTTCCCCGGAAAGCCTGGAGGACGCCGGCGAGGTGGCCCGGCGGCTGGGGGTGGACTACGATGTCATTCCCATCCATCCGCCGGTGGAAGGGTTCTTCGCGGCGCTGGAAAAGAGGTTCTCCAATCTGCCACCGGACACCACGGAGGAAAACCTTCAGTCACGCACGCGCGGCGTGATCCTGATGGCGCTGTCCAACAAGTTCAACCTCATGCTGCTTTCCACCGGCAACAAGTCGGAAATGGCGGTGGGCTACGCCACGCTCTATGGCGACATGAACGGCGGCTACAACCCGCTCAAGGACCTCTACAAGACCACCGTCTACGAGCTGGCGCATATGCGCAACGAGACGCGCCCGCCCGGCTGCCTCGGCCCGGAGGGGGCGGTGATCCCGGAGCGCATCCTCCTGAAGCCGCCTTCGGCCGAGCTGCGGCCCGATCAGAAGGACGAGGACACGCTGCCGCCCTATGAAATCCTCGATGCCATCCTGCATTGCCTGATCGAGGAGAAGCGCTCCGTGCACGAGACGGCGGAGAAGCTGAACCTGGACGAGGCGCTGGTGGCGCGGGTGCAGAACATGCTGTTCGTGGCCGAATACAAGCGCCGCCAGGCGCCGCCGGGGGTGAAGATCACCTCCACCAGCTTCGGGCGCGACTGGCGCTATCCGATAACGAACGCCTATCGCGAGAAGTAAGATGAAGTTGGCCATGCACTTCCTGCCTTCACGGTTTTCCCCATCCGTCATGCCCGGGCTTGCCTGTCCCCGGGCTTGTCCCGGGGATCTGGGCATCCAGGGCGGCTTGCCGAAGCGGTGGCGTCTTGTCATTTCCGCCTCGGTGAAAAATCCACGCCAGAGGTTGACGCCCTGGATTGCCGGCACAAGGCCGGCAATGACGGGAAAGGCCGGGAGTGAGGCGCCATGAGCGTTACCGTGCGATTCGCTCCCTCCCCCACCGGGCATCTGCACATCGGCAACGTGCGCACCGCCGTGCTGAACTGGCTGTTCGCGCAAAAGCATGGCGGGCGCTTCATCCTGCGGCTGGACGATACCGACCGCGAGCGCAGCCGCGAGGAATATGCGCGGGCCATCGTTGAGGATCTCGAATGGCTGGGGCTGACACCGGATGCAGTTCATCGGCAGAGCGAGCGGCTGGACCTCTACGAACAGGCGGCGGAGAAGCTGAAACGGGCGGGGCTGCTCTACCCCTGTTACGAGACG
>JALVFB010000107.1 GCA_027030295.1 Hyphomicrobiales bacterium | reverse complement strand
GAGTGAATCGATGAACACTCATCCTGCAGAAACCCTTTCGCATCCCCACGCCATGCGACAAACCGACTCACTGCCGCACACCGATAGGTCAAAATGAGAATTGCTGACGATGGCCCCCACGCGCATGTGCTCAGCCGAAAAGAAACGGAATGACGCCCTTCATCAGGAAGACGAGCACGAACGCGCCGACGAGCACCCCGGTCATCGATGCCGACATGCCCAGGCGCGCCGCCAACACCTGTAGCCAGTTCCGCGCGGATTGCTCCTTCCGTTCCACCGCCGCGCCGAAAAGCGCTGCCCGCTCCGGAAACGGAGACCCCCCGCCCGTGGAGGGTGCCGCACGCTTGCCGAAGACGGGCCGCTCGTCCGCGCCCCCGAAACCCATGCCCGGCTGTTGCTCCGCGCCGCCGTGCGCGGTCGCCCCCATGGGTGGCATCGGCTGCTCCGCCATCGGCTGCGTCATCGGCTGCGGCGCCGGCTGCGCCAGCGGTTCGGGCCGCGCCGACGCCCCCGTTTCCGCACCGGCGGTCCCGCCCCCCTGGGCCTCGTTTCTCACGTCGATGCCATGCTCCTTGGAGTAGAGCACCTTCAGGTGCACCTCGCCCGGCAATTCCGGCTTCTCCGGCGGCGCGTGCCGCACCAGGATCACCCATTCGCCATCCTCGTCGCCGAATGTCTCGCCGTCACCGATCAGCTCTCCCCGCTCCAGGCAATACGAAAGGAACCCGTGCAACCGCTCGATCATCCACCCCAGCGGCACCGGCGCCTCTTCGAAAATGACGATCTTGCCCACCAGGTAGTGGGAAGTGACGAGCAAACACCCCAGCGGCGCGCCCTCCTCCATCTTGTTGGCGCTGGAGAAGAGTTGCGGGTTCATGTCCAGCAACAGCAGGGCATCGTCTCCCCGCAGATCAATGAACTGTTGCGGGCGCAGCAGCCGGTGGTGCGTCATCCAGTGCACCACCGTGGCCGGCTGTTGATCGAGCACGATACGGGTCAGTGCGTTGCACAACAGCTTGGCCCGCTTCGCCTGCCTCCCGCATGAGGCTTATTCGGGAAAAGTGCGAATTATTCCAAGATGCGCAGTGTCTGACCGCTGAAACTGCCCCGCGCCCCCACCCAAGCCCTTGTTTTTCATAATTTGGGGGTTGGGTGGGAGCGCGGGGCGTGGTGGTTCTTTATGCATGATAGTATTATAAGGCTACGGATGTCCGCTGGTTTTTCTTTCCGAAAGGAATATCCAGACCATTCCCAAGGTTAAAGGCCCGCGAGATACAACGAAAATGCCGCCCGAAGGGATTGGTGCAAAAACCGGAACATCCACGACGTCTCTTCCCCCTTTGGCGTTCATTGCATCAGACTGGCGCCACGCAATTCATGGGCCCTGAGCCTGGTGGCAGGACATGGGAAGGGCAAACGGGATGCGCGAACGCGTTGTTTCCGCCTCGGCAAGTGCTACAATGCGCGGCGAATCCTTTATCGACTCAAGGGAGGACACCACCATGGGTTTCTTCGACTTCATCAAGTCCGCGGGCAAGAAACTGGGCATCGGCTCGGACGAGGAAACGCCGCCGCCGGCGGAGGAGATCAAGAAGGAGCTGGAAACGCTCGACATCGGCGCCGAGAGCGTGGACGTGGAGGTGGATGGCGACAAGGTGGTGCTGAAGGGCGAGGTGGCCGACCAGACCATTCTGGAGAAGGCCATCGTGGCGGTAGGCAACACGCTGGGCGTGGCCAAGGTGGAAACGCAGGTGAAGGTGGCCGAGGGCGAGGAAGGCGAGCCGGTGATTCACATCGTGCAGAAGGGCGAGAGCCTGTGGAAGATCGCCGAGCAGCACTATGGCAATGGCGCAAAATACATGGCCATCTTCGAGGCCAACCGGCCGATGCTTTCCGATCCGGACAAGATTTACCCCGGCCAGGCGCTGCGCATCCCGAAGGATGCGTGACGACGCCCGTCCATGAGCGCATCGAACGAGCTGCTGCCGCTGGCGGAGCCGCTGACGGAAGAGGACGTCGGGCGGGTGTTGCGCGACGCCTTCTCGGAAGACCTCGATGAGACCGGAGACATCACTTCCCTGTCCGTCATTCCCGCAGGGGTGCGCTTCTCCGGCGTCATGGCGGCGCGGAAGAGTTGTGTTGTCGCCGGGCTGCCGGTAGCGCAGCGGGCCTTCCTGACGCTGTCCGAAGAAGCGCGCTTCGCCCCGGAGGTGAACGACGGCGCCGAAGTGGATGCCGGGCAGGTCATCGCCCATATTGAAGGCCCGGCCCGCGCCCTGCTGGCGGCGGAGCGCACGGCGCTCAACATCCTGCAACTGCTCAGCGGCATGGCGACGCTGACGCGGGCATACGTGCGCGCCATCGCGGGCACCGGCGCGGTGTTGCTGGATACGCGCAAGACCATCCCCGGCCTGCGCCGCCTGTCGAAATACGCCACGCGCATGGGTGGCGCGAAGAATCACCGCATGGGCCTTTACGACGCCATTCTCATCAAGGACAACCACATCGCCGTCACCGGCTCCATGGCGGCGGCGGTGCAGCGGGCACGCGAAGCCGGGCACGCGGCCATCGAGGTGGAGTGCGACACGCTGGAACAGGTGCGCGAAGCGGTGGAAGCGGGCGCAACGCGCATATTGCTGGACAACATGACGCCGGAGAAGTTGCGCGAGGCGGTGGCGATGGTTGCGGGCCGGGCGGAAACGGAAGCATCGGGTGGCGTAACGCTGGACAACATCCGCGCCATCGCCGAGACGGGCGTGGATTTCATCTCCACCAGCCGCATCACCATGGCCGCGCCGGCCATCGATATAGGATTGGATTGGAGAGCCGAAAGCTGAGGAAGGCCACATCCCATGCCACGCATCGCCGCCCTCGTCGTCGCCGCCGGTTCCGGCACCCGCGCCGGGCAGTCGCTGCCGAAGCAATATGTGCCGGTGGGCGGCAAGCCGCTGTTGCATTACAGTCTGCGCGCCTTTCTGGCGCATGAGGCCATCCATGCGGTGCAGACCGTTATCGCCCATGAGCATACGGAACTGTTCAAACAGGCCGTGAAGGGCCTGACCGGACTGTTGATGCCCTCCTTCGGCGGCGCCACCAGACAGGCTTCGGTGCTGGCGGGTCTGCGGGGACTGGCCGAGCGCGTGTCACCGGACATCGTGCTGATACACGACGCCGCCCGGCCCTTCCTGCCGGCGGAGGTCATCGACCGGCTCATCGCCGCGCTGGAGCGTCACGACGGCGCCATTCCCGCGTTGCCGGTGGTGGACACCATCAAGCAGGTGGACGAAAACGGCGTCATCGTCGCCACGCCGCCCCGCCCCACCCTGCGCGCGGCGCAGACACCGCAGGCCTTTCATTTCGACACCATCCTGCAAGCGCACCTGAAGGCGGCGGAACGGCCGGACATCGAGTTCAGCGACGATGCCGCCGTGGCCGAGCAGGCGGGGCTGCGGGTGGTGGTGGTGGAAGGCGCGGCGATCCTGCGCAAGGTCACCCACGGGGAAGACTTCGCCTGGGCAGAGGACATGGCCCGGCGCCTGAAGGCCTGATCCGGCCGCGAACGGAAAACGCCGCGCGGCGGGTTGCGCGCGGCGTCCTGAAAATGCGTGAGCGCCCCGTGCGGCGTCAGTGCGAGTAGAACTCCACCACCATGTGCGGCTCCATCTGCACCGGATAGGGCACGTCCGCCAGC
>JALVFB010000106.1 GCA_027030295.1 Hyphomicrobiales bacterium | reverse complement strand
GCAAGAAAACCGGGCAAAACAAGCCGATTTCATGCAAAATCCGTTACTTCGATAAACAAATTCAGTTCGTAAAATCAGATTGTTACGATTAATTCACGGGGGACTACGCGAATGCTGCCGGAAATCCCGATGAAACCGGAGGAGGACGCGCGCACCGAGCGCCGTTTGCGAGTCCCGGCCCATTCCGGCGGTCCGGAGGAGCGCAAAACCTGTTTCAATGAGGTCAAGTCCCGTTATCATACCAATATGCATAAATAACCCCCCCCCACCGCCCTGCGCCCCCACCCAAGCCCTTGTTTTTCATGATTTGGGGGTTGGACGGGGGCGCGGGGCGATGGGTGGTTCTTCATGTATCCTGGCATGACAGCTCTTCTTGCCCCCGGCGCCGCAGCATCCGCCACAGCCGCCGGGGTCGCGCGGCGGGCCAAGCTCGGGATGTTTCAGGGCGAACTTGCGGGCGATGTTTTCCACCACCACCCACAGGATGACCAGGGCGGGAAAGACAAGCGCGCCGATGAGGAAATCGCGGAGCATGGCCCGCCTCCCTAATGAGACCCGCCCAGCCCGGCGAACCCCATGAAGGCCAGCGACAACAGCCCGCCGAGCATCATGGACAGCGCCGCGCCCCGCACCACGCCGGGCACCTCCGACAGGTCGAGCTTTTCGCGCAGCCCCGCCATCAGGGCGATGGCCAGGGTGAAACCCGCGCCCGCGCCCAGCGCATAGACGATGGATTGGACGAAATCATAGTGCTTGAAGGTCTGAAACAGCGCCAGCCCCAGAATGGCGCAGTTGGTGGTGATCAGCGGCAGGTAGATGCCCAGCGCCCTGAACAGCCCGGGAGTGAATTTCTTCAGCGTCATTTCCACCAGCTGCACGGCCGAGGCGATGACGGCGATATAGGCGATGAGGCGCAGAAACTCGATATGATAGTGAACCAGAATGGCGTTGATGGCATAGGCGCTGAGCGAGCTGATGAGCATGACGAAGGAAGTGGCCAGGCCCATGGGCACGGCGGTTTCCAGCTTGCCGGAGACGCCCATGAAGGGGCACAGCCCCAGAAACAGCGCCAGCACGAAATTGTTCATCAGCGCCGCGTTGAGGAAGATGAATGTCAGATTCTCAGGCTGCATGGCCGTGCCCCCCGCCCTGTTTCACTGCCGCACCCAGGCGTTTGTTGACGAGATTGAAGACCACCAGCATGAGCGAGAGCACGATGAATCCGCCGGGCGGCAGGATCATGACCACCCATGGCTCGAAATTCGGCCCGAAGAGATTGAAGCCGAACAGCGATCCGGAACCGAGAATCTCGCGAATGCTCCCCAGCAAGAGCAGCGCCAGGGTGAAGCCCGTGCCCATGCCCAGGGCGTTGACGACCGCCCTGCCCACGGGATTGCGCGAGGCGTAGGCCTCGGCGCGGCCCAGGATGATGCAGTTGACGACGATGAGCTGGATGAAGGCGCCCAGCGCATTGTAGAGATCCAGCGAAATGGCCTGAATGGCGTAATCCACCAGCGTGACAAAAGTGGCGATGATGACGATGTAGGTGGCGATGCGCACCTGTTTCGGAATGAGGCTGCGCAGCAGCGAGACGATGGCCCCTGAGGCGACCAGCACGAAACTGGTGGCCAGGCCCATGGCCAGGGCGTTGATGGCGGAGTTGGAAACCGCCAGCGTCGGGCACAGGCCCAGCATCATCACCAGCACCGGGTTGTCGCGCCACAGGCCCTCGGCGAAAACATCCCAGGTGCGCTCCTGCGCCGCGTTCGGCCCTTTCGCGGGATTTGCGCTCATCGTTTCGCCTCCCTGCTGTTTCTTGGCGCGGCCCTTTCCAGTTCGCCGATGTGGGGCATCAGCAGCGGCAGGATCCTGCGGGCCGAGGCATCGAGCGCCCTGCCCACGGCGCGCGAGGAAATGGTCGCGCCGGAAATGGCGTCGATCTCCCACGGATGGCGCTTCTTGCCATGTTTCACCGTGACGATGCGATGTTCAAGATCCTTGCCATCGGCGGAAAGGCGCGCATCCAGCGCCTGGAAGTTTTTCAGGAACGCCGGATCGCTCTTGATGCGGTCGCCCAGACCCGGCGTTTCGGCCATTTTCAGCACCTTCAGGCCGCGGATGCACTGGCACCGGGGATCGTAGCCATAAAGCATGTGGATGATGTCGGCATAGCCCTGGGCCGATGCGCGCGCGGCGATGCCGACGAGGCGCCCCTTTTCGTCGTAGCCGGCGTAGATGATGTCGCCCCTTTCGCCCTCTTCCGCCGGGCGCAGACCGCTTTCGTCGATGATGAAGGCGCGGTGCGAGACGGCCCCGGGGATCACCTGCGAGATGGCGCGGGCGACCGCGGCGCGCTGGTTGGCCTCGATCATCGGCCGGGTGATCTGATAGGCCAGCACCACGAGAAGGCCGGACACCATGGCGATGCCCCCCAGGGTCAGCAGCAGCGGCCAGGGAGAGGTCTTCTCCGGCTCATGCCTTATCTCGTATGTGCTCATGCGCCGCCCCCCTTGCCGCGCCGCCGCCCGGCGCCGAAGGGCCGGGGCTGGGTGAAATGTTCGATGAGCGGGGTCGCGGCGTTGCCCAGCAGGATGGCGTACATCACGCCCTCGGCCATGCCGCCGAAAGCGCGGATGACGACGGTGACGACGCCGATGAGCAGACCATAGACGACCGCGCCAAGGCTCGTTACCGGCGATCCCACCATGTCGGTGGCCATGAACCACGCCCCCAGCATCAGCCCGCCTGAGGCCAGCACGAAAAGCGGATCGGGATAGTGCGCCGGATCATGCAGCCACAGGATGGCGGCCAGCCCCGCCGCCCCGGCCATGACGGACAGGGGAATGCGCCAGTCCAGCATGCGGCGCGCCGCCAGGTAGAGGCCGCAGACGATGATGAGCGCCGCCGGCGCGCCGGTGGCGTAGGACGTCACGCCGCCGAAAAAAAGATCCCACACGGGCGTCTGCTGATGCTGGAATTTCTGCATGGCCAGCGGCGTCGCGCCGGAATAGGCGTCCACCACCTTCATGCTCCAGTCGGCGATGGAGGGCGGATGCATGAGAGGCGGCGTCAGGTTGGACGGAATGAGGCCGGAAAAGCGCCCCTCGAAAAACGCCGGCGGCCAGGTGTTGACCGCCGCGGGAAAGGCCGCCTGCACGAAGGCGCGGCCGACGAGCGCCGGGTTGAAGACATTGTATCCCAGCCCGCCGAAGAAGGCCTTCCCCAGGCCGATGGCCACCGCGCCGGCCACGAAGCTCATCCACAGGGGCATGGAAGGCGGAATGGTCATGGCCAGCAGGATGGCGGTGATGAGGGCGCTGTAGTCGCCCAGGGTGCTGTTCTCGCCGCGCAGGCGGCAGACCAGCCGTTCGACCCCCAGCGAACCGGCCAGAACGGCGGCGAGCGTGGCGACGGCGGCGAGGCCGAACATCCAGACATGCCAGCCGAACACGGGCAGCAAGGCGAAAACCACGTTGCGCATGATGGAGACGACATCCACCGGCGCGTGAATGTGCGGCGAGGGGCGCAGCTCTATTTGCGGTTTGCGGATCATGGCTCAGCCGGCCCTTTCGCGGTTCACGGCCTTGGCGAGGCGGAAATATTGCACCAGCGGGATGTTCGACGGGCAGACATAGGCGCAGCACCCGCATTCGAAACAGGCGTCGAGATTGTAGTCGTCCCGCATCTTCCCGAATTCGCGCCGGGCGGCGAGCAACCCGAGCATGGAGGGATTGAGAAACATCGGGCAGGCCTCCACGCACCGGGCGCACTTGATGCACGGCCAGATGCGGCTGGCCCGCCCGTCCTCCGGCTCGCGCACCAGAATGCCGGAAACGCCCATGGTGACCGGAATGTCCAGCTCCGGCACGTCCATGCCCATCATCGGGCCGCCGAAGATGATTTCGGCATGTTCCGCCGCCAGCCCCGCCTCTTCCAGCACGAAACGGGCGGGCGTGCCGATGGGCACGATGTAGTTTCCCGGGCGCTTCACGCCGGGGCCGGCGACGGTGACGACGCGCTCGATGAGCCCCTCGCCGCGCGGCAGCAGGCGGCCCATCTGCGCCAGGGTGCCGACGTTGGAAACGATGACGCCCACCGAGCGCGGCAATCGGCCGGGCGCCACCTTGCGTCCCAGCAGGGCGTGAATGAGCATCTTTTCCGCGCCTTGCGGATATTTCACCGGCAGGGTGCGCACGCTGATGGGATCGTCCTCGCCGATGTGTTCCTCCAGAGCGCGGGCGGCGTCGCGCTTGTTGTCCTCGATGCCGATGACGGCCCGCCCGGCGCCGGAGGCGCGCAGGGCGATGCGCACGCCGGCGATCACGTCCCGCGGCCGCTCCACCATCACCCGGTGATCGGCGGTCAGCCATGGCTCGCATTCGGCGCCGTTGACCACCAGGGTATCCACCGGCGGAAAGTCGCCTTTGGGCGGATCGGCGTATTTCACGTGCGTGGGAAAGGCCGCGCCCCCCAGCCCGGTCAGCCCGGCGCGCTGGATGGCCTCGATGAGCTCCTCGCGCGTCAGGCTGTCGAAATCGTTGGGCGGGTTGGCGTAAAGCACCTCCTGGGGAGAAGCCTCGTAAACGTCGATGATGATGGCCGGAGTGCGCGGGCCGCGCGCCGTGGGCATGAGCTTGATGTCGCGCACCACGCCGGTGGCGGGCGCGTGCAGCGGCACGGAGACGAAGCCGCCCGGCTCGGCGATGGGCTCGCCGCGCACCACCTCCTGACCCTTTTTGACGATGGGCCTGGCCGGCGCGCCGATGAACTGGTCGAGATGGACGATCAGGCGCGGCGGAAAGGGCAGACGGCGGATCGGCACGCCCGCCGTGACATCCTTGTTTTCGGGCGGATGCACGCCATGTCGGAAGGAGCGTCCGAAAAGGGACATGAGGCCCATCGGCGTTTCTCCCTAGTTGAACTTCGCGGCGCGCCGGAGAAGCTTGTCCAGGTCCTTCTCGTTGCTGTTCCAGGGGGTTCCGGGGTGAATGCACCCGGCGGTGCATTTTTCCGCCGCCCGCACGATGTCGGCAAAGGTTCCGCCCTGCGGATCGACGACGACGGCCTTGCCTTCCTCGTTGTAGCGGAAAATCCCCGGAGCAAGTTCGACGCATTCATCGCAGCTGGTGCATTCGGGCGTTTCGATCCACACCGGTTCGTAGTCGGCGGGCGCGGCCTCGCCCCCCGGCGCGCCGGCGCCCGCATCGCCGGTGGCTCCGGCCGACGGGGCCGGGGCGGCGCCGGCGGAGGCGGAGGCGGCGAGGAGCGCGCCGGCGTCGAAGCTCGCATCGCCTTCGGCCAGGCCCAACAGGGTGGCTGCCAGCCTGCCGGCCATTTCCGCCCTGGCCTGCTTCACGGCGGCGTCCACGTCCACCGGGTTCAGCAGCCCCGCCAGATCCTTCAACTGCCGCCAGAAGGCGCGGCGTTCTTCCGCCGAAGCGACGATCTCGCGCGAACAGACGGTGCGCACCAGGCGGTTTTTGTCATCAACCGTCCAGATGTAGGGGAACTTGCCCTCGCGCTCGTCCTCGTCCATGTCGAGGAACTCGTGGAAGGGCACCATGTCGTCGTTCCACGCCTCGCGCGGCACCTTCCTGAAGTGCTTGCGGAAGCGCCCCTCGGTGGCGGCGAAGTCGGCGAAGGTGAAGGGCAGCTTCATCTGCGCCTCCGCGCCGTTTTCGTCGATGTATTTCAGCGTGTATTCGGGCCAGTCGGCGTCCATGGCCGGGTTGCCGGTCAGATCGAGGCACGCACCCAGCGTCTCGCCGGCGTCCGGGTCGAAGCGCAGCAGCGGATAGGCGCGGCTTTCCACGGCCATCCGGGCCTGGGCGTTGGCCATGTCGTCGCCGACGCCATGCTCCGGCTCGCAGACGGCATAGATGTTGAACAGCGCCGGACGGCGGGAGTTCAAGCCGTCGATGTAGCCCTCCAGCAGGTGGGTGACGTGACTTTGCGCGCCCTGCAGCACGAAGGTGGTGCGATGCCCCATGGCGATGAGGGAGATTTCCTTGCGGATTTCCCTCTTGCCCTTCAGCTGCGGGCCAAAGGGGCTCATGTCGGCGATCTGCGAGACGAAGCCGGAGGTGCAGGCCTGCCCGCCGGTGTTGGAATAGACCTGGGTGTCGAGCACCAGCACCTTCACCGGCACGCCGGAGGCCATGAGCCGCGAGAGGTTCTGAAAACCGATGTCATACATGGCCCCGTCGCCGCCGACGGCGACCACCGGCGGGCACAGCAGCCATTCCTCGTCGCTGAAATGCCGCCAGTCGAAGTGGCGGAACCGTTCGGCGATTTCCTCGTGCGAATGCCTGCCTTCCAGCTCCATCTCGGCCATGCGGATGGCCCTGAAGCCCTCGGCCATTCTGGCCATGTGACCCTCGAAGACGCCCATGGCCACCGACGGGCTGTCCTGGAACAGATGCGACGTCCAGGGGAACGGATAGGGATTGAACGGGAAAGTGGAGCCCCACACGGAGGTGCAGCCGGTGGAGTTGACGATGCCCATCTCCCGGCGCCCGCGCCCCGTCGGGCCTTCCTCGTAGCGCCACTTGAGGTCGCGCAGGCTGTTCAACAGGCCGCTGACCCAGTTCAGCCAGTCCTTGTCCAGAATGGTGCTCTCGCCTTCCGGGTCCAGCTTCGCGGCCATTTCCGCCAGCGTCAGGTCGGCCTTCTCGCCGACCGCCCGGCCGATGGCCTCGGGGTCGGACAGATCGAGGCCGGAGGCCAGCTTCAGGCGGATGTGCCGCTCCAGGCGACCGATGAGGTCGTCGAGCTTCTTCACATGCTTCTCGACGCGCGGCTGCATGAGGGCGGTGACGGTGGCGGTGAACAGGTGAATGGCCGTCTTCTCGCCGCAGCCCAGGCAGGCGCCGTCGCCGCAGACCATGGCGTTGTAGTTGTGCTTTTCCAGCAACAGGGTGTGCAGCGCGCCGATCTTCTCGTCCAGGTCGTCGATGCGCGAGAACTGCTTCGAGGTGGAAGGCAGCCCGAGCCAGAAATCCCATTCCTTGCGCATGCGCGCCACGGCGTCATCATCCTGCGGCTTGCGCACGAGGGCCCCGTCGTCGCAGACCTCGACGCATTCCATGCAGCCCTTGCAGGTGTAGGGGTTGATGGTGATGGAGAACAGGCCGCCGGAACCTTTCCGCTTCTTCTCGCGGATGGTCCAGAAGGGCTTTGTGATGGCGAAGCGGAACTCGCCGATCTCCTCCTTCAGCAGCGCCAGTTCTTCGGCCAGAACTTTCTTCTCGCGATCCTCCAGCGGCGACGTTTCCAGCAGCTTCCCGATGGCCTCGCCCAGCAGGGCGTTGACATCGGCCTCCTCGCCGGCCTCCTCGATCATCGGGCGGACGATCTTCTCCAGGGTGCGCGTCTCGCGGCGCAGGTATCGGGTGGGGCCGTGAGCCTTCTCGATGGCGGCGATGGCGGCGCCGAAGATCTCGTCGAAGGAGTTGACCAGACCGGGACAGGCCGAATCCGGGCACACGGTGTAGCAGTCGCCGCAGGCGGTGCATTTCTCGGCGATGAAGTGAGGATATTCGAAGCGGATGTTGGTCATGTCGCGGAAAATGCCGGTGGCGGCGGGCATCAGCGCCAGGGCCTGCTGCGGGTCGGCGGTGATGTCGTTGCCCTTGCCGGTGGCGTAGAAATGACCGGTCTGCTCCCAGAAACGGTGAATGTCGGAAAGGCCGCCGTCGCCCTCCGGCTGCTGGCGCAGCATGACGGGCAGGCGCGCCCGCTTGCGTGGCGCCTCGTCCTGGCGGGAAGTGATTTCCTTGTGCGTCACCTCGCGCAGCTCCGAAAAGCCGCGGCGCACGACGCGCAGATTGTCCTCCACCACCCGCTTGCCCTTGGCGCCGAACTTGGCGGAAAGCTGGGCCTCGATGGCGGCGAACAGCTTTTTCTCGTCCAGCCCGGCGCGCTCCATCAGCGGCGAGCCGGCGAAGAAGGCGCCCTGGAAGGCGTTGCCCTGCATGCGCAGCTGCAATTCGGGGTCGGAGGCCTCCTCGCGGGCGATCCTGAAGCCGTCGATGTAGAAGAGGCGGATGTCGTTGTCGATGATGTATCGCTGCGCGGCGGGCGGCAGCGACTCCCACAGCTCCCGCTCCGTGCCCGAATGCTGGATGATGAAGGAGCCGCCCTTCTTCAGGCCGAACAGCGGATTGGAATGCTGGAAGACGTTGGGATCGGGCGAGAGCACCACGTCCACGTGATGATACTCGCAATTCAGCGGAATGGGCTCGGGAGCGGCCGAGAGGTAATAGGTGGTCGGCTGGCCCTTCTTCTCGGAGCCATACTTGGGGTTGGCCTTGATCTCGTAGCCAAGCAGCTCGTGCAGCGTCATGGCCAGGTTCTTGCCGGTGGTGATGGCTCCCCAGCCGCCGACGGAATGCATGCGCACGGTAATGGCCCCCTCCGGCAGCAGGTTGGGGTTTTCCGAGCCTTTCAGCGCCAGCTTGCCGATGTCCGGATAGGCCTCGAGCAGCTTCTGTTGACGGATCTCCTCCCTCGGAGAAGCGGGGATGTCGTGCACGAACTCGATGCCGAGGTAATAGAACCGGCGCTTCTCCCCCTCGGGCAGCATGTTCTCCACCGCGGCGATGAGGCCCTCCGGCTGAAGGTCGCGCGAGCCCAGGCCATAAACGCCGGAATAAAGCGCGGGGATCTCCTTCATGGACGTCGGGGTGGCGTAGTCCGGCCAGGGCTTGTCGCCCTTCCCGGCCATCATGTTCTCCATGGCCTTGGACAGCGCGGCGCGCGTCTCGCGCATCATCGGCAGGTCCTCGGCCAGCGGCTGGTCGGTGCGTTCCAGCACGGCCACGCCCTTCCTGCCGATCAGCGCCTTGCTCACCAGGTCGCCGGGGAAGGGCCGCCACATGGTGAGATCAAGCACTCCCACCCTGATCTTGCGGCTCTTGCGCAGGTAATCGGCAACCGCCCGCGCCTGCCTCGTCATGGAGCCCATGCCCATGATGACGTATTCGGCGTCTTCGATGAGATAGGTGGAGATGCGGCCATATTCGCGCCCCGTGAGGGCGGCGTATTCGGCCATCACCCGCTCGGCGATCTCCTTGACGTGATCGTAGAAGAAGGGCCTCTGCGCGGCCACCGTCTGCATGAAGGAATCCTGGTTCTGCACCGCGCCGGAAGTCAGGGGGTTGTCCACGTCCCACAGCATGGGCACGCGGCGGCGGGTTTCGCCATGGATCATCTTCTGCGCCGGGGTGGGGCATTCGATCTCGTCTTCGGGGTGGCCGAGGAACTCTTCGATCAGTTCGCGTTCGGGCACGTTGACGGGCTCGATCACGTGGGTGGTGAGAAAACCGTCCTGGGCCACCGCCGCCGGGGTGAGGGACAGCTCGGCGGTCTTGCGGGCGATCAGGTTGAGGTCGGCCGCGCCCTGGGCGTCGGCGGCGAAGAACTGGATGAACCCGGTATCGTCGATGCAGTGATAGTCGTCATGGGCGCAATGCACGTTCAGCGTCGCCTTGGTGATGGCGCGCGCGCCGATGTTGAGCACGTAAGGCAGGCGCTTGCCGGCCGCCGCGTAAAGCGATTCGTGCATGAAGGCCACGCCCTGGGCGGAGGAGAAATTGGTGGCGCGCAGGCCGGACATGGACAGGCCGGCGGTAACGGCCGCCGCCGCGTGCTCCGATTCCGGCTCGATGAAGATCAGCGACCTGCCGGAGACGTTGATGTGCCCCCTGGCGGCCTCCACGGCCCAGTATTCGCCCATCTGCGTGGAGGGCGTGATGGGATAGGCGCCGGCGGCGTCGGAGGCCTCGCGCTCGCACATGATGACGGCGGTGTTGCCGTCCAGCGCCATGCGCCGGCCGGGATACCTGATGTTCCTTTCGGTCTTCTTCTTCAGCTTCATCAACATGATGACGGACCTGTTTTTGCGGGTTACCGAAATACATGGCCCCCGGACGGGATGAGAGCGCCGGTCAGGCGCATTTGAGCGGCAACGGCCTGTCGCGCACGATGCGCCTGGTTTCGCGCCCCCTGACGATGCGGCCATCCTCCTCGCGCCACACGATGGCGCCGGTGGGACAGCGCTCGATGGCTTTCCTGTCGGCCAGATCGTTCTTCTCGTAGTTGACGACGGCGAGATTGTCGCGAATTTCGATCAGGCCGGGGGCGGCGTCCCTGGCGCAGCGGCCGCAGGCGTTGCAGGCCACCTCGCATTCGGCTTCGGCTTCCTCTCCGTGCAGGCGGTTGTTGCACGCCACCCACAGCCGGTGCGAAACCGGGTGAATGGAAAACAGCCCCTTGGGGCAGATATCGACGCAATCCCCGCAGGCGGTGCACAGATCGGGATTCACCTGCGGCAAACCGTGCCGGTCCAGATGAATGGCGTCGAAATCGCAGACATCGGCGCAGTCGCCCAGGCCGATGCAGCCCCAGACGCATTCCTTCGGGCCGCCACCGACGACGGCGGCGGCGCGGCAGGTTGCCAGCCCTTCGTAATGCGAGCGCATGCGCGCCACGTGCGAGCCGCCGGCGCAGGCCAGCATGGCGATGCGCTTTTCCTCCTCGCCGGCGTCAACGCCCAGGAACTCGGCGATGCGTTCGATGGTTTCGGGATCCGAGACGGTGCACTTCGCGGGCTGAACCTCTTCGCGCACCAGCGCCTCGGCGAAGGCGTGGCAGCCGGCCTGTCCACACGCGCCGCAGTTGGTGGCCGGCAACATTTCATCGAGCCGCTCCACGCGCGGGTCTTCGTGAACCCACAGATACCTGTTGGCCACGGCGATGGCGATGGCGAGCATCATGCCCAGGGCGGACATGAAGATGACGGCGATGGCGGCCAGTGACAGACCCATGGCATCCATGCGTCTTCCCTCCCTTGTCCGAGGCCGCCGGAAATTCCGGCGAGGCTCGCGTCTTTCCCCCCTCCAGGACGCCGGCCGACATCATCCTATCGTGAATGCCAGTATTTGAAAAAGCAATAAAATTCAATCTATACTATTGAGAAATTCAATGGTATGAAAATTGGAAAAGACGGCGGCGACAAGCGGAGCGAGCCATGAAAGCGACTGGCGGCGGAGAACTCTACTACAAGGAAAACCGCCTGAAGACCTTGCGCGCCTTTTGCGCCACGGTGGAGGCGGGCAGCATCTCGGCGGCGGCGGAGCGGCTGTTTCTGTCCCAGCCCACGGTATCGCTGCAGATCAAGGCGCTGGAAAAGGAACTCGGCACGACGCTGTTCGAACGCAGCGGGCCGCGCCTTCGTCTGACGCCGGAGGGCAAGGTGTTCTACGACATGGCGCGGCCGCTGCTGAACGACTTCGAACGCCTCGATGAGCGGTTTCACGCCCAGTTCGAGCGGCTGGAGAGCGGCGAGCTGCACATCGCCGCGGGCGAGACGACCATCCTGCACATCCTGCCCGAACACGTGAAGCGCTTCTCGGAAACCTATCCGCGCATCCGCCTGACGCTGCACAACGTCACCGGACGCACCGGCATGGCCATGTTGCAGGCGGGAGAGGTGGATTTCGCCGTCGGCGCCATGCGTCGGGTGCCGGAGGGTTTCTTCTTCCGCCCCGTCATGACCTTCGATCCCATGCTCATCGTGCCGCCGGGCCATCCGCTGGACGCCAGGGAGAACGTCACGCTGGAGGATGTCAGCGAATACGGGCTGATCCTGCCGCCGCGCCATCTGGCCACCTACCGGCTGGTGGAGCGGGTGTTCCGCGAGCACGGTCTGAAGATGAACGTCGTGCTGGAAACCGGCGGCTGGGAGGTGGTCAAGCGCTACGTGCGCTTGGGCATGGGGGTGTCCATCGTCTCCGGCCTGTGCCTCTCAACGGAGGACCGGCTGTCGCAGATCCCCATGCGGCGCTATTTCCCGCAGCGTTCCTATGGCATCATCACCCGCAGGGGCAAATATCTCTCGCGGCAGGCGCGCATCTTCATCAACATGATCGACCCGCGATATTTCAGCGAAATGGACAGGGCCGGCCAGGCGGAAGAAACGTGAAACGAAGCGGCGTCAGCGAACGATGACGAGGCGTTTCGGCTCGCCCGCGACGAAACGGATGCGCGCCTTCATGGCGGGGGTGATGTAGACGGCGCCGTTCTCGTCCACCAGCATGGCGTGTTCGATGCCCATGCGCCTGGCGATACGCGGCCAGTCATCGGGGCCGGCGACGGTGAGCGCGGTGGCGGCGGCGTCGGCCAGCGCGCCGCTTGTGTGCAGCACGGTGGCGGAGATGATGTGGTTGACCGGCATGCCCGTGCGCGGGTCGATGATGTGATTGTAACGCACCCCCCGGTATTCGCGATAACGCTCGTAGTTGCCGGAGGTGTACAGGGCCTCGCCGTCCTTCAGCTCGATGGTGGCGATGACGCCCCAATGCTTCGGGTGGCGGATGCCGGCGCGCCAGGGGCGGTCGCCATGGCGGCCGATGACGTTCAGGTCGCCGCCGGCGTTGACGATGGCGTTCCTTATGCCGTGGCGCTTCAGGATCTTCATGGCCCCGTCCACCGCCTCGCCCTTGGCGAAGCCGCCGAAATCCAGCGCCACGGCGGGGTTGGCGCTCGACACCACGTCGCCCCGGATGACCACGTCCCTCATGGAAGGATGCATGGCGGCAACTCGCCTGATCTTCTCCAGCGGCGGACGGGTTCCCTTCGGCGGCTCGTCGGCGTGAAACCCCCAAAGCTCCAGAATGCGGCCGATGGCGGGGTTGAACAGGCCGTCGGACATCTCCTCGTAACGTTTCGCCTGGCGGATGAGCGGCAGTAGGAAGGGCGAAACCTTCATGGCGCGGCCTTGCGCGAAGGCGGCGTTGAGGCGGCTC
>JALVFB010000105.1 GCA_027030295.1 Hyphomicrobiales bacterium | reverse complement strand
GGCCCGCGCCTGCCATGTCGCCCGCAATGGCACGCCGGGGCCGGTGCTGCTCTCGCTGCCGGAGGATCTGCTGATGGCGCGGGTGGAGACGCCGGCGACGATGCGGGAGGCGCCTCCAGCCGCGCCACCCGCCCCCGCCCCCGAAAGCATGGCGCGCCTGACCGACCTCCTGCGCCACGCCGAACGGCCAGTGCTCATCGCCGGCGGCGGCCCGCACCTGTGGACGGAACAGGCCCGCGCCCTGTTGCACGAATTGGGCGCGCGCGCCGGCCTGCCATTGGTGGCCGCCTTTCGCCGTCAGGGCATCATCGATCCGCTGCACGAATCCGCCGCCGGCGCGCTGGGCTTCCGGCCCGACCCGGCGCTCATGGAAGCCATCGCGCAAAGCGACCTGCTCATTCTGCTGGGCGCGCGCGCCACCGCCATCACCCGCCGCAACCTGGCCGATGCCTTCGATCCCGCCGCTCCCCCCATGCCCGTCGCCCACATCCACCCGGATGCGCAGGTCTGCGGCCGCACCGTGCGCGCCGCCCTGCCCGTCTGCGCCACGCCGCGGACCTTTCTCGAAGCCCTGCCGCTGGCCGATCTCGTCGGCACGCGACAACGCCGCGCATGGATGGAGCGGCTGCACGCCGCCCACATCGCTTTCGCCGAGGCGCCACCGCCGGTGCCCGAAGGTGTGAACCCGGGCGAGATTTTCGTCTGGCTGCGCCAGCACCTGCCGCCGCAAGCCATCCTCGCCAACGGCGCCGGCAATTACGCCCTGTGGCTGCACCGCTTCTTCTTCCACCGCGACCTGCATGGCCAGCTCGCACCCGTGGCCGGCTCCATGGGCTATGGCCTGGCGGCGGCGCTGGCCGCCAAGTGGCGGTTTCCGCAGCGTCCGGTCATCGCCGTGGCCGGCGACGGCTGTTTCCAGATGAGCATGGCGGACTTCGCCACCGCCGCCCAATACGGCCTCGGCATCATCGTGCTTGTGCTGGACAATGGCCAGCTCGGCACCATCCGCGGCCATCAGTTGCGCAATTTCCCGGAAAACGACTGCGGCCTGGCGCTGCAAAACCCCGACTTCGCCGCCTTCGCCGAGGCCTGCGGCGGTTTCGGCGCGCATGTGCGCGCCACGGAAGAGTTCATGGACGCCTTCCAGGCCGCCGAACAGGCCGCCGCGCAAGGCCGCCCCGCCCTGCTGCACGTGCACGTTTCGCCGCGGGCCATCGCGCCGGGCGTGAATGCCGAAACATGATCAGGCCACGCCCTTCAGCGGAAAGCGCGCGATCAACCGGAACGGCTCCTCCGCCGAGGCTTGCGCGAACACGCACAAATCGCGCAGCATCACCGGCTCCGCCAGATACTCCATCCCCCACTCCACCACCTTCGCCTTCCACGGCTCGATCTCGTGCGGGGCGAGAATGCTGGTGAGCGTCAGGTGGAAGATGTAGTCATCGCCCACGTAAGGATAGCCCCAGGTGAAGACGTTGGCCTTCTGCTGCCGGGTGATGCCCTTGCCGAAGATCCTGTCCTGCTCCTCTTCCGTCAGCGGCTGGCGGAAAGGGTCCAGATCGCGCACGATGGTGAAGGCGAGATCGTCCACTTCGCCATTCGGCATGCTCTGTTGCAGGGTCAGGAAGGAGCCGAGTTCCTTCGGCACCAGCAGCCCCAGCTCCAGCGGCGGGTTTTCCGCCGCCAGCGCCTCCACCGCTTCCAGCAGCGCCCGTTCCGTGCGCCCCTCGCGCAGGCGGAACGGCGCCTTCAGCGTGGCGTGAAAGCCATAGCGCCTCGGCGTGCGCAGAAAGCCCGTGGGAATGGGCCAGCGCCGCTCTTGCGGCGTCGGTTCGCGCGTTTCGGTGTCGAAGCCGAACCAGCGCCGGCCGAACTCGGCCAGCGGCTCCTCCCGCCGGGGGCTGAAATAGACGGCGTATCTGTAATGACCTCCGCTCATGGCGCGTTTCATTGCCGCAGAAAGGCGCGCTTCGCAAGCGCCCCCGCTTCCGGCGGGCGGCAAACACATTTTGGCCGCCTTTATGGTGTCCATCGGAAATTGCAACTTGAGGCGATCCGGAACGCCGGATCGCATGGCGATAGCCAGGACAATGAACCATGGGAGCGAAGAAAATGAGCAAGATCGGGGGCGCGAAGACGAATTTTCGCAAGTTGGCCATGATTTCCCTGGTGGCGTTGCTGCCGCTGGGGCTGGCGGCCTGCAGCGACGATGCCGCGAAAAAGGCGAAAGAGGCCGCCGGCAAGGCGGCGGAGAGCGTGAAGAACGCCGCCGGCGAAGCCATGAGCAAGGCGAAGGAAGCGGCTTCCGGCGCCATGGACAAGGCGAAGGAAGCCGCCACCGGCGCCACTGACGCCGCCCGGGAGGCTGCCGGCGCGGCCATGGACAAGACCGGCGAAGCCGCCAATGCCGCGAAGGACGCCGCCACCGGCGCCGGTGAAAAGGCTGGCGGCATGATGGATCAGGCCAAACAAAAAGCCGCTGAAATGATGAATCAGGCGAAACAGGCGGTGCAGGAAAAGGCCGGTGAAATGATGGACCAGGCAAAGGAAAAGGCCGCCGGAATGGTCGATCAGGCCAAGGAAAAGGCCGGCCAGATGATGGAGCAGGCGAAGGAAAAGGCCGCCGACATGGCCAGGAAGGCCATGCCGGAAGGCAACGGCCAGTAATCCTCGCCAATCTTGCAAGACGACGGGGCGCCGGTGGCCATGCCACCGGCGCTTTTCATATACTACCACATGCCTGCCTTGCATGAAATGCATGGGACATGCCGCCCCACCTCGACAAGCTAATGATTCTTGGCAAAGATCAGGATGTTGACGATTTCTTTCAAGGTTGCGTCAAAACCGGATTTTCCCATTTTCCGGAATCGCCGGCGCCATCTCACTTGCAGATTCTTGAATATGTTGGCAGGTTCGCCTCCGCGATTCGATCGAAAAGGACAAGGAGTATCCATACATGACGACGAAAACCGGGGGCGCTGTGAAAACCATCAGGAAAACCATCCTCACCCTGGCCGCCATCGGCGTGCTGGGAATGACCATGCCGGCACTGGCCGCCAATGATGGCGGCGATGCGTCCGAGCCCGTGGCGCTGTTCAAGGGATTCGCGCTGGCCGCCATCGAAGTGGCGAAAGAGGCCGCCCAGGCCACCAGCGACACCGTGCACCACAACATCGGCAACATGATGGGCACGGCGGCAAAGGCGCGCGGTTTCGTGCGCGACAGCGTCGGCGGCGTGCTGGGCAACGCCCGCAAGCTCTCCGGCATGGTGGGCGACATGATGCCACTGACCACCCACAACCACTATGAAGCCGCATCGTCCGCCGAAGAAGCGAAAGACCGGAGGGCCAGATAGCCCCTTTCTTCCATCAGGTTGTTTCGTCACCAACGCGAAACGCCCGCTCTCACCGGCGGGCGTTTTTGCCTTTCGGGCAAGGCCCGGTCATCATCGGGCGCGGGTGCCGAAATTGTAGCGCTTGCGTGGCCTTCTGACCCGGCGCCTGACCTTTCTTTCCGCTTGCTGCGTATTTTCGCCGGGGGCCGCGGCCTGGTCGGACGGCTGTTCGGCGGCCTGTCCAGCATCCGGGGGTGTGCCGGCGTTGGCGGATGGCTCCGCCGGCCGCCCGTTTTCCACGGTGTTCTGCGGCGGAGCTTCCGTGGCCGATTGCGCCGCCTCGGCCTCGCCAGTCTGCTTTTCCACCGG